>JAXDMI010000933.1:0-5978 GCA_034666145.1 Myxococcales bacterium
ACCGCGTGAAGCCGAAGGCCGTGCACCCGGTGCGCCAGGTCTTCGATCGCTTGTGTCGCGTGTTCGAGCTCTTCGAGGTCGAGCTCGCCGTCTCCGATCACGTCATGGCGCCGATCGTGGCGTGCGAAGACGCGATCTGGGTGGTCGCGCCGTCGACGCTCGGTGATTGGCCCGAGCCGCATGCCATCGCCGCCCTCGCTCGTCCGCTGGCGCGGATCGCGCTCGGCATTCCGTGGCTCGGAGCGCTGTCCGGGGAAGAGACGCTTGCCATCATCGTCGCGTTCGCGAGGCAGGTGGCGCCCGGGGTGAAAGGCCTGCCGCAAGATCGGGTGGAGGTCCTCGTCGGCGACTACGAGGCGCGCGCGCGTCGTGCCATCGACCGCAAGAAGAAGCGGGCGCTCGACGACCACGAGGACGCGCTCGCGCGATCGAGCGCCGTCGTCGTCGATGCGTTCGTCGACGCCGCGCTGCGAACCGAGGCGCGCGCTGCGTTCCTGCTCTCGGGCGATCTCCGCGCGTCGCTCGATGCCGTTGCCATGACCGAGGCGGGTCTCGGCGAGGCGCTGCGCACGCCGGGTCGCGTGGCTCTCGCCGCCGTGCTCTCGCGTCCCGTCGCACGCGATCTCGTGGCCTTCGCGATGGGTGGCGACGCCACCGCCCTCCGCCGGAGCCTCGGGACGTTGTGGGATTGATCTCCGAGGAATTGCCGCAAAAACCGGCAGAAATGAGCGCAACCGAATCCGCGCCTGGTGCGTAGATCCCGAGGCACCGTGAAAAAACGAACCCTGCTGTCCGCCGCTGCCGTCCTCCTCCTCGCGCTCGGAGCCGCGCTCGCCGTCGCGTGTGGTGGCACCGTCAGGCGCCCCGACGGAGGCTTCGGTCTCCTGCCGACGGGAGCCGCTGCTCCCGAGGTGATCGGTCGCGGTCCGACCGGCGAGGAGGTCCGCGTCAGCGCGTTGCGCGGCCGTCCGGTCGTCGTTTATTTCTACCCGCAGGACGAGACGCCCGGCTGCACCAAGGAAGCGTGCGCCTTCCGCGATGCGTGGAAGGAATTCGCGAAGGCCGACATCGCGATCGTCGGCGTCTCGGTCAACTCCGAGGAGCGCCACGAAGCCTTCCGGCAGAAGCACCAGCTCCCGTTCGCGCTCGCCTCCGACGACAACGGCGACATCGGCGCTTCGTACGGCGTGTCGAAGCGTCTCTGGGGCTACGACCGTGTGACGTTCCTCGTCGGTCGCGACGGCAAGGTGGCGCGCGTGTGGCCCTCCGTCGATCCCGGCGTGCACGCGCGCGAGGTCATGGATGCCGTCGCGCAGCTCGACGTCACAGCACGCGCGCAATGAACGCGGTGAGCGCCGCGCGATAGCGACGTGGATCCTTGGGGAACAGCGCGACGTGCCGCGCCGTCGCGAAGGCATGCTCCTCGGCATCGATGCCGACAGCACGTTGCCGAGCGATCCATGCGCGCACGTCGCGCGGAGGCACGAGGACGTCCTCTTCGCCGAACAAGAAGAGATGCGGGCATCGCGGCTGCTTCGCCTCGACGCGCTTGCCGGCCGACAGCATCGTGCGCACCGAGCCGCGGAAGAGGAGCTGGTAGCCGAGGAAGCCGAACGCGAGCAGCGACGTCACCACCGGCAGCCGCTCGCGTGCTCCGAGCTTCGCCATGCGCGATACCGCCGGGGTCATGCCCAGCGCGAAGCGACGGGCGAAATCGATGGGACCGCGCACCGCCCACAGCCCCGGTGACGAATCGAAGATCACGCCGCGGATCGCGGCGCGAGCACGCCGGCCGTCTTCCGTGGCGTCGAGCGCATCGAGGAGCGCGGCCCATCCGATGAACCCGTTGTCGCTGAACAGATGCACGAGGAGCGGACGCTCGCCTCGCTCCGCAGCGAGCTGCGCGGCGAGCGGAGCCATCGAGGTGGAGTAGGCGCCGGCGTTCCCAAGGCCTTGCAGCGTGTCGGGGATGACGCTCGACGGATCGAGCCCGAGGATCTTGTAGAGACGCTCGTACACCACGAGCTGCGACGGCATCGCGTTCCCCCAGCCGAGGAGCAGAGCGCGCGCGCCGCCGGTCATCCGTGGTCGATGGTACACTGCCGGCGATGGCGACGAAGGCGCAGCGAAAGCGCGAACGAGCAGTGGTCCTCTCTTACGCGGGGTGCTCGACCTGCAAGAAGGCGCTGAAGTGGCTGGGCGACCACGATGTCGAGGTCGACGTGCGACCCATCGTCGAGTCTCCGCCCACCGCAGCCGAGCTGGCCGCGTGGATCCCGAAGAGCGGACGTCCGGTCCGCAAGTGGATCAACACCAGCGGCCAGAGCTATCGCGCGATCGACAAGGAGCGCGCCGCTGCTGCGAAGGACGACGAGATCGTCCGGTGGCTCACGAAGGACGGGAAGCTCGTGAAGCGTCCCGGCCTCGTGGCCGGCGATCGTGTGCTCGTCGGATTCGACGAGAAGGCGTACGCCGAAGCCTTCGGGTGAGCGTTGCGCCTCGCGTCGCGCGCCTCGATCACGGATCGAGCGTGCCGCGGATGCCCATCGCGAACCAGAGATGGGCGCTGCCGGAGCTCGTGTCGAGACTGCGCGCAGAACTTCCGAACCCGCTGTTGGTGTGGCTCACGCCGGACTGGCCGGTGAGGACGCCGCCGACGAGGCCGGCATATCCGCCGATCCTTCCGGTCTTGCCCGCCGAGCCGCGCGTCGCGACGAAGTCGGCGCCGAGGCGCAGGTCGAGGAAGTCGAACGCGCTGCGATAGACGTGTCCGCCGGAGTCGAGCGGTGCGCCGCCGTGATAGAGCATCTCGTAGCCGACCCCGTAGCGGATGTACGGGATGAGAGAAGTGCCCTTTCCAAGTGGGCTCTCGATGTGACCGCCGAATCCGTAGGCGCGCGCCTTACAGGAGTCGACGCTGATGCAGTCGTCACGTGATGCGAGCGCCGCGTATCCGTGGAAGCCGAGCAGCAGCGACGGGCTCGTGCGGAACGAGACGTCTGCGCCGATGGGCAGCAGCGTCGGGCTGCCGGCGTTGAGTCGATCGACGGCGCCGTCGAATGCGCGCGCGAAGCCGAGCTCGAGCCCGAGGCGGATGCCCTCGGCGCGGCGCGTATCGCCCTCTCTGGCGGGCGCATCAGCGGGGGCATCGGAGGGCGTCGACGACGAGGTCGACAGCTGCGAAGGCGCGGGCGCGACCGGAGCAGGGGCCGCGATCGGAGGCGGAGCCACGGGCGGCAGCGCCGCGGGTGCAGGCGTCGCGGGCGCCGCGGCGGGAGCGGCATCCGCAGGAGGCGGCGTCGCGGCTGTGCCGCTCGGTGCGGGCGCCGGCTCGTCGGCGCGCGCCGAGCCGGCGGCGAGGAGGACCGAAGCGAGCGCCGCGAGGGACGCGAACCGGCACGAGCGGACTTTGTGAATCGCGAAGCGAGGCGTGGAGCGCATGTCGTCCCACTGTGCAGCGGTCGTGCCGTCGTTGTCGAGGATCGTCGGAGCGCGAGAGAGCCGCTATTTCCCGTCGATCCGCGTTCGCGTGCGCCCGAGGTGTGCCAAGCCCCTGGCGCGGTTGCCAGGGGTTGGCGCAGACGTCCTCATCGTCCGGGAGGACTTAATTCCGGAGCGGTGAGGTCGTTTCACCATGCACGCCATGTCCGTCAGGCAGCCTCCCCCCAAACGACTCATTCCGGATCTCGAACCGCAGGCGAGGCCCGCGGCGTCCGGCGAGTATCGGATCGTCGGCGACCCGCGACGGCGCGGCTCCACGACGATGAATGCGGTGCGTCCCGAGCTTCGTCGCAGGTCGAGCACCTCGCTGCCGGCGGTGCGCGTGCCGACGCAGAACGCGGGTCCGCCGGCGCCGACGCAGAGCGGACCCCGCCGTTACAACACCGTGCAGATGGATGCGATCGCCCCACTCTCGGCGGGACGCGAGCTGCACGAGCTGGACTTCGACTTCGACTTCGACATCGACGCCGACGGCGCGCTCGAGCTCGACAGCCGGCCCTCCCCGCAACTTGCGCGCGTGGAGACGTCGAGGCTGTCGACCTATGGAGCGCCGGCGGCTCGACCGTCGGGACAGCTCGCGCGCGTGACGCCGTCGCTGGCGCGCCGTGCGACGCCGCCGCCGATGGCGCGCATGACGCCGGGACCGATGCTTCCGCCCGCGCCCGCGTGGCCGATGGCTTCGTCGACGGGACGACGATCGTCGGCGACGATGGCGGCCGTCGATCCGCATGCGGCGCTGATGGCATTCGCCGGCTTCGGCGATTCTCCCGAGAGCGTGTTCGGCACACCCGCGTATGCGATCCGCGTGATCATGCGACGTCGAACGCTACGCCGCGACCTCGAGCTCGCGCGTCGTCGCCATTCTCCTGACGTCGGTCTCTACGAAGCGTCGCTTCGTACGTCGGACGACGCCGCCGTTCGCAACGGCCTCATCGTGACCGCCGTCTCCTTCACAATGATGACCCTCCTCGTATGGACGGTGATTCGCGTCATGGGCGGCACGCTCGCGTTTCCGTGGTGACGGGTACCCGTTGACCCTTCGTGCTACATTTTTCGAGATGAAGTCTTTGCTTGGCGGCATTGCGGCGTTGTCGGTCGCATTGTCGGGCGCTGCGCTCACGATCCTCGTGCCTCGCGAGGCCCACGCGTTCTGTCGGACGACCACCACGCCCGTGCCCGCGGACTACAGCCCCGCGCGCGGCTGCTTCACGGACGGCCTGCCGCTGTTCTGGAAGGGCGCGTGCATCGGCTACAGCGTCAACAGCGCAGCGAGCGCGCAGGTCCCGCTCGCCACCGCGACCACCATCATCGACAGCTCCTTCACCACCTGGAACCAGGTGCAGTGCGGTGCGGGCCCGGTCGGCATCGCGACGTCGAACCTCGGCACCGTGGAGTGCTCGGAGGTCCGCTACAACCCGAACGGTCCGAACCAGAACGTGATCGTCTTTCGGGACACGAAGTGGCCGTACAGCGATCCGAACAACACGCTCGGCCTCACCACGGTCACGTTCAACGCCGATACCGGCGAGATCTACGACGCCGACATGGAGCTCAACGCGACGGGCAAGAACCTGTCGACGACAGACACCGTGCCGGCCAACGGCTTCGACCTGCTGAGCGTCGTCACGCACGAGGCCGGCCACTTCCTCGGCCTCGCGCACGCCACCGACGCCACCGCGACGATGTTTGCGAGCTACAAGCCCGGCACGAAGACCCTGCGCACGCTCGCTCCCGACGACATCGGCGGCGTGTGCGCCATCTACCCGACCAGCACCGAGCGCAGCGTCGCCGCGAGCGTGTCGGCCTCCGGTGTTCTCGCCGCCGACGCGTGCGACGCGACACCGAGGCACGGCTTCGGCTCCGCCTGCGCGGAGAACCCGGTGCCTGTCGATTCGAAGGCGAGCGGCTGCGCGGTGATGCCCGCGAGCGGCGCGGGCGGAGGTGCCGGCGAAGGCGCAGCGGCGCTGGTGGTGGTCGGCCTCGGCCTGCTCGCTTCGGCGCGTCGCAAGCGCCGCTGAAAAACGAGCGTTTCGAGAAAGAGTGGCATTGACTTTATGAGAGTCGGCGTTACTTTTTCTTCGTCATGAACGCTTCCACGGCCTTCGACTTCTCGTTCACCCCTTCGCGCGGCCCCAGTCGGGCCGAAGCCGCAAGGCTCGGCCGCGAGGCCGTGAGCATCACGAACGCAGGCAGCTACGTCACGCCGTCGGGCCGGAGTGTCGACGTGCGCGAGCTCGTCGCAAGCGCCGTCGCTGCCAGCCGCGACTGTCTCCCCGATGCGGTCGTAGCTGCGCCTGCCGCGCGCGGCGTCGGCACTGCGCGCTCGACCGGCATCAGCGTCGTGAACGGGACCAGCCTGGCGAGCGCACGCGCCATCGCCGCGCGTGGCGTGACGCCGCTCGTCCTCAACTTCGCGTCGGCGAAGAGCCCGGGCGGCGGCTTCCTCGACGGCGCGCTCGCCCAGGAGGAGTCACTCG
>JAXDMI010000934.1:0-11214 GCA_034666145.1 Myxococcales bacterium
GCTGCTGCTTGACGTGCGGGTGGGTCGCGCCGAGCACGATGTAGACCGTGTTCGGGTGCCGCGCGAGGATCGCCGGCATGGCGTCGATGACGTACTCGATGCCCTTGTCCGGCGACAGGAGGCCGAAGGTGAGGATGACCGAGCTGCCCTCGACGCCGAGCTTGTCCTTGCTCTGACGATCGGGCGCAACAGGAATGCCGTGGGGGATGACGTCGATTTTCCCGGGGTCGACGCCGTGCACCTCGTTGAGCAGCGCCTTGCCGTCGCTGCTCATGACGACGATGCGGTCGGAGAAGCCGACAAGGGCGTCCATCACGGCGCGCTGCACGGGGTCCGGCTTGGCGAGGATCGTGTGCAGCGTCGTGACGACCGGCAGCCGGAGATCGCGCAGGAGCTCGAGGACGTGGCCGCCTGCCTTCGGTCCGAAGATGCCGTACTCGTGCTGCACCGACACGACGTCGACCGAGCTGACGTTGAGGAAATCGGCGGCGCGTCGATACGCGCTCACGTCGCCTTCGGGGATCTCGAAGCGCACGCGCGGCGGATAGGCGTGCTTGGCGCCGACGTCGTTCATCGCCAGCACGAAGCAATCGAGGTCGGGGATCTCGCGCTCGATCGCGTCGCAGAGATCGGTCGTGAACGGGGCGATACCGCAGTGCCTCGGCAGGTGATTGCCGAGCATCGCGATGGTGTGGATAGACCGCTGCCGCCGCCCGTTTTCAGTCATGGTCCCCTCGCGCGGACCGCAGATTCGGGCCGAGTCGCACCATGCGCCCGGACCCCGCTGGGCGCAAGGCGGGTGGTCGCGCGCGAACGCTCGAGATCAGCCGAGATCAGCCGAGGATCGTGCGGTAGAGCGCGAGATAACGATCGGCCATGTGGTCGACCGTGAAGCGCGCCGCGATCGACGAGCGGCAGGCGCCGCGGTCGAGGTCGCCGATGCGATCGATGGCCTCAACCGCCTCGTCGAGGCTGTCGACGAGGAACCCGGTGACGCCGTGCTCGATGAGCTCGCGCATCGAGCCGCGGTTGCGCGCGATCACCGGGGTCCCGCAGGCCAGCGCCTCGATCACGGAGAGGCCGAACGGCTCGTCGAAGTTGATGAGGTGAAGCAGCGCGCGCGAGGCCCCGAGGAGCCGCGTGCGCTCGCTCCCTCCGACGGGGCCGTCGTAGACCACGCGCGAGCCGTCGACGGCGGGCGCCACCGAGCGCTCGTAGTAGCCGCGATCCTGGACGATCCCCGCCATCACGAGGCGGCGGCCGACGCGTCGCGCGACCTCGATCGCCTCGGCGGCGCCCTTATCGGGATGGATGCGGCCGAAGAAGAGCAGGTCCTCACTGCCGGCGGGATCGAAGGGAAGCTCGTCGAGCACGACGCCGTGATGAATCGTCGCGGCGTAACGCAAACCGGCACGGCGATCGGCATCGCTGATCGCGACGTACGAGACGCGATCTTGATAGCGCTGGAAGACGGGCACGATCCGCTCGGACGAGAAGCCGTGGATGGTCGTCACCACGGGGATGTCGACGAGGCGCGAGAAGGCGAGGGGCACGAAGTCGGCCTGGTTGTGGATCAGATCGAACTCGCCCGCGCGCTCGAACGCGTGCGACACGTGGAGCAGCTCCCAGACCTTGGCATCGATGGTCGGATCCTCGGAGTAGGGACGCGGACACACGCCAGCAAGCGTGCCGGCCGTGATCGAGTCCTGGGTCGCGAACAGCGTGACGTCGATGCCGCGTGCGACGAGGGCCTCGGTGAGCAGGCTCGTGACGAGCTCCCACGGACCGTAGTGGCGCGGCGGCGTGCGCCACGAGATCGGCGCGAGCATGGCGATACGCATCGATTGCCTCAGGGTGCAGGCGTCGGGCCGAAGATGACGCCCTCGTTTGGGCCGAGCACGATGCGGCCGACCGCCGGGGCCGGAGCATGCTCGCCTCGGCAGGTGGAGAGGAGCGCGGAGTGGAGCGTGGAGAGAAGCGGCGCATGTCCCGCCCATTCCGGCACGAGCAGCTCCTGCGGCGAGGTGCCGAGATTGAGCGCGATCAAGAGGCGATCGCGCTCGTGGCATCGCTCGTACGCGAGTACGTCGGGCGCAGCGTCGAGACCGTCGAGCAGCGTGAGCTCGCCGATCGACAGCGCGGCGTGAGCGCGGCGGAGGGCGAGTAGCTCACGGTGGAGCACGAGCATCGACGCGGGTGCTGCAGCCAGGCGCGCGACATTGCGTGCCGCCCAGTCGGCGTTCAGCGGAAGCCACGGCGTCCCCGTCGTGAATCCGGCATTCGCCGTCGTGTCCCAGGGCATCGGCGTGCGCACCGGATCGCGGCCGAGCCCGAGCGCAGGCTCGCGCAGCTCGCGTGGATCCTGCACGCATTCCGGCGGGATCTCGACGCGGCCGATCCCGAGCTCGTCGCCGTAGTAGAGGGTGGGCGTTCCGCGCAGCGTGAGGAGCAGCATCGCCGCGACGCGCGCCTGCGCCTCGCCGACCCGGGCCGCGATGCGCGGGCGGTCATGGTTGCCGAGCACCCAGTTCGGCCATCCGCCGCTCGGCAGCGCGGCCTCGTACTCCGCGATCATGGCGCGCAGCGCGCGTGCGTTCCACGGCGCGTCGACGAGCTGGAAGTTGAAGGGGAGATGAACGCCCGTATTTTCCGGGCCGTAGTAGTGCATGAGACGCTCGACCGGCAGGTAGATCTCTCCAATGAGCACGCGCTCGCCGAAGCCGTCGGCGATGCGGCGCATCTCTCCGGCGATCGCGTGCACCTCGGGCTGATCGGTGGAGTGGAGCTGCAAGACGCGGTGCATCTCGCCCATGCCCGCGCGATAGGCGGCGTTCGGCGGATTGTCGGGAAGGCCTTCGGCCTTGATGAGGTGCCAGAGCACGTCGATCCGGAAGCCGTCCACGCCGCGCGCGAACCAGAAGCGAAGGACGTCGTACATCGCCGCGCGGACCTCGGGATGGCGCCAGCTCAGGTCGGGCTGCTCCTTCAGGAAGGCGTGCAGGTAATACTGTCCGGTGTGCTCGTCCCATTCCCAGGCCGAGCCGCCGAAGTCGCTGATCCAGTTGTTGGGCGGCCCGCCGCCGGGCGCGGGATCGCGCCAGATGTACCAGTCTCGCTTGGGGCTGGTCCGCGAGCTCCGGCTCGCGAGGAACCACGGGTGCTGGTCGGAGGTATGATTCGGGACGAAATCGAGGAGGACCTTGATGTCCTTCCCGTGCGCGGCGGCGAGCAGGCGGTCGAAATCCGTTAGGGTGCCGAAGCGCGGATCGATAGCGCAATAGTCTGCGACGTCATATCCAAAGTCCGCCATGGGAGACGGATAGATCGGCGATATCCAAATAGCGTCGACGCCGAGCTCGGCGAGATAATCGAGGCGCGACTCGATGCCCGCGAGATCGCCGATGCCGTCGCCGTCGCTGTCCTGGAAGGAGCGCGGATAGACCTGGTAGATCACGCCGCGCTGCCACCACGTGGCGTTCACGAGAAGCGCGCCTTGGGGACATGGGTGATCCGGCACGCGAGATCGGCCTCGCCGGAGGCGACGACGTAGTGATCGCCGCCGTCCGCGATGCCGGTGGTGAAGACGACCGGGCTCGGAAGGTACATCTGGTGGGCGATCGAGCGGGTGAGCTCCGGATTGGCCTCGAGCAGCGGCGTCTCGTCCTCGAGACGGCAGATGCGGCTCGGATCGTCGAGATCGAGCAGCGCCCAGAAGCTGCGGTAGATGCCGACCGTCTCGCGCGCCTCGACACCGTGATAGACGACGAGCCAGCCGTGCTCGGTGCGGATCGGTGGGCTCCCGCCGCCCACCTTCATGCTCGACGTGGAGCCCTTGCGTGCGCGGATCCCCGGCCGATCGAAGGGCTTCCAGTGGAGCGCATCCGGCGAGGCGGCGAGATGGATCGACGGGCCGCTCGCGTATGGGCTGGTCTCGGGATACGCGAAGTACACCTCACCGAGCGGGCGGGTGAGCGCTACGAACTGGCCTTCGACCTTGCCCTCGAACAGGACCATGTCCTTGTTCTGATGATCGAGCACGATGCCCTCGAGCGTGTAATCGAGGCCGTTGGTGGAGACGTGGAGCGTGCTGCAGTGACGCTCCGCGCTGACCGAGCACGTCGTCATGTACCAGAGCGCGCCGATCTTGCTGATGCGGGCGTCCTCGACGCCGTACTCCTGGTACGAGGCGGCGGGCTCGATCGCGCGGTCGTAGTGGACGGTGACGATCGTCCGGCCGTCGGCGCCGAGCTCCACGGGAAGCAGCCACGACAGCGAGGTCAGCGCGAGCTGCCGGTGCGGTCCAGCGCGGAGCGAGAACTGGCGCGGATCGGTCATGTCGACCGATCCGAGCGGGTAGCCGTCGAGCACGTAGCCCTCCGGCGTCCAGCGGATGGCGTGCACCTGGCCGCCCGACACGGGCTCGCTCAATGCCTCTGCGACGCGGACCATGAGGAGCAGGTTGCCGCTGGGCAGCCGCGTGAGCCCCGGGTTGAACGCGCCGAGCACGTGGGTCTGCGCAGCGAGCGAGCGACGAAGCGGCGATCGACTCAGATCGACGTCGCCCGGCCGGAAGACGAGCTGGTCGATCACGGCGCTTCGAGCAGGCGCCCGAGGAGCTCGGGCAGCGACACCGTCGCGACGCTCGTGTGGCTGTCGCTCACCGCATAGGGAACGATCAGGTGATCGCCATGGAGCAGCGCGCCGCACGAGTAGACGACGTTCGGGACGTAGCCGTCGCGCTCGTCGGCGTTGGGCACGAGCAGCGGCTCGCGGAGGGTGCCGATCACCTTCGACGGATCCTCGAGATCGAGCAGCAGCGCCCCGAGCCAGTACTGCCGCATGGGACCGACGCCGTGGGTGAGCAGGACCCACCCCGCCTCGGTCTCGATCGGCGAGCCGCAGTTGCCGACCTGGATGAACTCCCACGGGTACTTCGGTGCGTAGACGAGCTTCGACTCGTTCCAGAAGTGGATGTTGTCCGACGCGAGCAGGTAGATGTTCTCGCCGTCGAGGCGCGACGCCATCATGAACTGGCCGCCCACCTTGCGCGGGAAGAGGGCCATTCCCTTGTTCTGCACGCACGTCCCGTTGAGCGTGTTGATCTTGAAATGGCGGAAGTCGCTCGTCTCGATGAGCTGCGGCAGGACACGCATTCCGTTGTAGGCCGTGTACGTCGCGTAGTAGGTGACGCGTCCGTCGGCATGGAAGAAGCGCACGAAGCGCGCGTCCTCGATGCCGCGGCTCTCGCTCTCGCTGACCGGAAAGATGACGCGCTCGGAGAGCTCCGCATCGGGCGAGAACTCGAGCTCGTAGTTCGAGTGCGCCAGCCAGAGCATGTTGTCGGCGAGCTCCTTGTACTGCGTGTGCCCGGCCTCCGGCCGGCATCGCTGGATGGCGTACTTGAGATCGCTCACCGTGAAACGCGTGTCGAGGACGGCGAGGATCTGCTCGGCGACCGGCCGGTGCGCCTTCATCTCGCGGAGCTTGAGGACGTAGCTCTCCTTGTCGTAGAGCGCGTCGTCGACGGGGCGGGCGGTGAGCGCGAAGCGGGTGGGCGCGTCGACGGTGACGCGATGCCCGGCATCGACGGTGCCGGTGCGAAACTCGATCGAGGAGATGTGGCCTTCGCCGCACGCGCGGAGGCTCATGACGAAGCGGGCGGAGCCGGGCGCCACGCCGTTCTGATCGGGATGGGCGACCATCGATGGGTTGAAGAGCGCGACCGCCTCGAGCGAGTACTCGTTCGTGAAGTAGGCGCCGAGCAGGAGGCGGCGCTCCTCGCTCGGATCGGGGAGCTCGCCGACGAGCGCGTTCGCGATCGCGTAGTTCTGCCGGAAGATCCCGCGAACGTCCTTGTGGCGCTGCCGGTAGTCGGTGACGAGCGCATTGACCATCGACGACACCTCCGCGTCCGGCAGGCCTCGAACGCGGTCGATGACGCTGCGGATCCGCGACACCCCGCCGGGAATGAACGACCGGGCGATCACTCGGCGCGGATCGGCAGCGAGTCGTAGCGGGAGGCGGGTGACGTTCATGGGGTCCGCCAGTCTGACAGGTTCTCGGGTGCAGGCGGTCACGCTGTCACGATCGCGAAGCGTCGAAGCCGTGCCTGCCCCGGAAAGGCGCGCGAAACGCGGTCGTTCAGGGACTCGTGACGGCCACGAAGGCAGCGCTCTTGCCAGCAGGGATGACGAAGCCCTTCCCAAGGATGCTCGCGGCCGGATTCGGTTGGACCTTTCCGGAGATCGCGACGTTGCCTGCCTTGTCGACCGCCACGCTGTTCGCTTCGTCGTCGATCGCGCTGCTGCCGATGCCGTAAGCCCAGAGCCCGGCCGACGTCGGCGAGAGCTTCGCGACGAACCCATCTCCGCCGCCGTACGCCATCGCGGGCTTGCCGAAGTCGACGTCGCCATTCATCAGCCCCGAGACGATCACCTCGTTCCAGCGGTCGACTGCGATGTTCGTCGGCACCTCGTTCATCACGGATCCGTATCCGTTCGCACCGAGGATCGTCCCCGTCGCGTCGAAGCGAGCGATCCCGACGTCGCCGATGCCGAAGGTCGGGAGAGGCGTCTTGGTGACGACGACGTTGCCTTGGTAGCCGAACGTCGCGTAGACGTTCCCCTGCGAGTCGCTGGCCACCCCATGGATGCTGTCCGCACCGGCAAGACCGAATGCGACCGACCACTTCGTCTTGTTCTGGAGGTCGATCTCGGCAATCCACGCGTCGTTTTGGCCCGCCGACGTGTAGCTCTTACTGGACGCCTCGCCCGCGTGCGTCTCGAGGCTGCCATAGAACTCGCCGCCCACGACGAGGTTGCCCGAGGGATCGAACGCAAGCGCGTGCGGCATGCTCCTGGAGACTCCGGCGTCGATGGCATTCCCGACCGTGAAGGCCTTCAACGATTTCGCCGTGCCGCTCGCATCGAGGATCGCGACAAACGTCTGCCCATTGGGGCTCTGTGGAGGGTTCGCGGTGATGCCGTCGAACGCGATATCCGTGTTGGTGTTCCGGATGTAGGTGCCCGCGATCGCGACGCGGCCCGTGGCGTCGACGGCGATGGCCTGTGGAGACTCGCCGTTTGCGCTCCCGAACACGTGCAGCCACTTCTGGCTCCCCGACGGGTCGAGTTGCCCAACGGTGACATCGCTCCCGCCGAGTCCGGGGACGGCAGCTTTGTCGAGCTTGACCGTGCTCGACTGCGTGTCGGCCACGAACGCGACCTCGCCACCTGGCGCCGCCGCAAGGGCGATCACGACGCGGTCTCCGACGCCCGTGCCTGTCAGCGCGACGGCCCACTGGCACAGGCCGGTCGCGTTGAACTTCGCGATGTAGCCGTCGTAGCTACCGGTGTTCGCAGGCAGCGTATTGCCGTTTCCAAAATCGATGACCGTGCTGGAAAGATATCCGCCGCCCACGAAGACGTTGCCGAGGCCGTCGAACGCGACGGAGTTTCCCGACACGTTGTCTCCGACGACCGCGGCCGCCCAGCTCAGCGTACCGGTCGACGCCGGAGGCGGCCCCGGGTCTTCGCCGGAGTCCGGGCCGTCGGTCGTGGAGGCGGCGTCTCCTGGCGCCGTCTCCGCACCGGCGCCGTCGACGGAGCCCGCGTCGTCTACCGCGCTGGCCGGGAGCACGGGGTCGTCGCCGACGCAGGCAGAGAAGGCGCTGGAAACCAGAGCCGCGACAACCACGCCGATCGCTGGCCGATGCTTCATGAAACCTCGCGCTCAGAGAATTATCACAACCGCAGGCCGCGCCTTACTTCCGCTCCGGGACGACGGTGCCATCGCCGCGGAGCTGGAACGAGATCACGCCGTCATACCGGGGCTTGTCGGCTTTGATTGTGCAGTTGAGGATCATCGCGCGACCGCCGCCGGGCTCCGCGAGCTCGTAGTGCGGCCCGCTACAGCCGCGGTCGACGAGCGTGAACGCGTTCGGACTCGTCGCGGTGGCGGTGACGCCGACGACGGCATCGTGCTCGACGTCCTTCCCATCCTCTTTGAACTTGGCAGTCGCGGTCTCGATCTCGACCGACAGCTTCACACCCGTGGCGCCGTCGGTGATCTGAGCTTGGTTCTTCGCCCTGTTCGAGAGCGCCGCGTCCTTCATCGACGGGCGCGTCGTCTTCGCGAGCGACCATTCGAGGACCTTGGCCCCCGTCGCCGTTGCATTCTTGTTCGAGTTGCAAGCCATCGCGAAGATGGCCAACGCGGCGAGCGGAGCGTGCGTCCTCATCGGGACGACGCTAACACGTTGCGCTACCGTCCTCGTGCCTGTGCGGCTCGCGCGGCCTGCGTAGAACGCGCCCTGCGTAGAGAGCGACGGCTGCTCGTAACATGAGAGCGCGACGCTGACGCAGCGCGAAGGCAAAGCTCTGGCGCTCAATCCGACGGAGCTCAAAGCTGCGGTCCAAGCCGATGTATGTCGACTTGGAGGCGACCTCGTCGTCACGGAAGTGAGTGGCTGGAAACCGCCGTTCGCGCGATGCGAATCGCCTGCGCCTCGTCTTCTGTCAGCCCGAGGTGGCATCCGCCGACCGTATGGCCTTCGCGGCTCGTGGCATATGCGTTGCACACGTTGCCCGCGTGGTTCGGATGTCGGTCGGAGGGCCGGGTCGTCGGATCGCATCTCGCCGATCGATGGCTCGATGACCTCTGCCGGTTTCAACGAGCTCTGTCAGAACCAACGGAGAGCCTCATGGCCGACAAATACACGATACTCGTCATCGGTTCCAGCGCGGACTCCTTCACCTTGAAGGACGGCAGAACAGAGCACGTTGGCTACTACCTCAACGAGCTCGTCGTGCCGGTACAGGCAGCGCTCGATGCCGGATACCAAATGGTTCTGGCTACGCCTAGTGGCAAGAAGCCAATCATGGATCCTCAATCGGCCGTAGTCGCTCATTTCGGCGGCAGTGAAGTGGCCCTCCGAAAGGCACTCGATTTCGTCGACACCCATCCCGCGATGCAGAACCCACTTTCATTTCGTTCGGCGATTGAGAAGGGTCTCGACAAATACGTCGGGTTCTTCGCCCCAGGCGGACACCCGCCGATGATCGACCTGATGCAGGACCCGGACCTCGGCGAGATACTTCGTCATGCTCATTCCACGGCGAAGACGACGGCGCTTCTCTGTCACGGACCGATCGCGATGGCGGCGGCGATGCCGAAGGCCAAGGAGTTCCGTGCCGCACTCGTGGCCGGCAAGCCGGAGGACGCGAAGAGGCTTGCTCAGGGTTGGCAATATGCCGGTTACCGCATGACTATATTCTCGAACGACGAAGAGCACTATGCAGAAGAACACTACATGGGGGGCGGCAAGATTCCGTTCTACGTCAACGATGCTCTGAAGATCGCCGGCGGTGAGGTCTCGATATCGGACAAAGGGATCTTCAAGCCGTTCTTGATCGAAGATCGCGAGCTCATCACCGGCCAGAACCCAACGAGCGACCGCGTGATGGCCGAGCGTCTCGTGAAGGCGCTCGATCGTGCCACCTCCCGCCCTACTGCGCAGTCGAGCGCGCGGGCCTAACGCCGTACGGCTGCGCGTGCGAGGGGAGGGAGCCTTGAGTCTCTCGACGATATCCGCGGAGATGATCATCAAAGGCGCGACGGAAAAGGCCGTCGCGATCGGCGTCCCCATGAACGTGGCGGTCGTCGATGGCGGCGGCCACCTGAAGGCATTCGTTCGCATGGATGGCGCCCTGCTCGGATCCATCGATATTGCCGTGAGGAAGGCCAATACGGCCGTTCTCTTCGGACTGAATACGGAGCAGCTGTTCGACTATTGCAGGCCTGGGGGAACATCGTTTGGGCTGGAAAACACGAACGGCGGATTGATTGTCTTCGCCGGAGGCATCCCGCTGAGGAATCTCGAAGGCGAGGTCATCGGGGCCGTGGGCGTTTCAGGTGGCGCGGTGCCCCAGGATTTCAGCGTGGCGGAGGCAGGCGTCGCAGCATTCGCAGCGCGTTGAGCACGAAGTACCGAATTCAAATCAGGACGAGGTGCACGGCCATGGGTCAAAAGAAGCGAATTCTCATCACTGGCGCAGGCTCGGGCTTTGGTGAGGGGGCCGCCGTTGGTCTGGCGAAGGCCGGCCACGATGTCATCGCAGGCGTGCAGATCTGGCCGCAGGTTGTCAGCCTCAGGCAGAAGGCGAAGGACCAGGGGCTGAACAACTTGCGCGTCGAGAAGCTCGATATTCTCAACGAACACGACGTCGAGAACGCTCTGACCTCGGACATCGATGTTCTGTTCAGCAATGCCGGTATCGGCGAAAGCGGACCGGTCAGTGAGATTCCACTCGATCTCGTTCGCCGGAACTTCGAAACGAACGTCTTCGCACCACTGGCGCTCGCGCAGCGTGTCATTCGCAAATTCATCAGCGCGAAGAGGCCCGGCAAGATCGTCTTTACATCTTCGATGGGAGGCCTCTTCACCCCCGCCGGCTTTGGTATCTATTGTGCGACCAAGCACGCGTTGGAAGCCATCGCCGAGTCGATGCAGGACGAGCTCAGACCCCACAACATCAGGGTGCAGACCATCAATCCCGGGCCGTACCTGACCGGCTTCAACGAGACGATGGCAGAGACGGCATTCCACTGGCTGGACGACAGCAAGAACTTCACGAAGCGGGCCGTCCTCAAGAAGAGCTTCGACGATCTGTTGGGCCAGGACTCCGGACGACTCGATCCCAACGAGATGATTGCGGCCATGGTCGCCATCGTGCCGTCCGAGAGTGGCAAGTTCCGGAACGTCGTGCCGAAGTCGATCGAGGACTTCTTGAAGGACCACCAGCAGAAGGCGTGGGAAAAGAAGATCTAGCGAGCCTCGGCTCGGCCGCGACGACCGCGATCAGCCCTTTCGCGGTGCGATACGGGCCGGGCGCTTCGGCAGCTGCCGGAGGCCCATCCACGCCAGCGCCGCGATGTGGCTCGCCACTTCCTCCACCGAGGGTTTGCGCACGCCCGTCCACCACTGGCCCACGAACGTCACCATGCCGACGAGGGCGTGGGCGTAGATCGGCGCCGTCTTCGGCTCGTAGCCGGCGCTCTTGAACGACGCTGCGAAGACGTCGCCCACACGCTCGGCCACGTCGTTGAGGAGCGACGACATACCGCCGCCGGCGGTCGTCACCGGCGCGTCGTGCGTCAGGATCGCGAATCCATCGGGGTGATCCCTCACGTAAATGAGGAACGCGAGCGCCGCGC
>JAXDMI010000935.1:0-2828 GCA_034666145.1 Myxococcales bacterium
AAGGTGCTCGGCAAGAAGCTCGCAGAGCATCCCGAGGCCGTCGCGCAGCAGCTCGCGGCCTACGTGGACGCGAAGGCCGAGGGCATCGTGATCCTCGTCGACCAGCTCGAGGAGATCGTCACGCTCCACGACCCCAAGGATGCGAAGGCCGCGAAGGGCCGGCTCGAGGCGCTCGATCTCCTCTCGCGCCTGTCCGAGGCGCCGGTCGGGCTGCGCGTCATCGTCGCGGCACGGCGCGATCTGCTCGACGGCATCCTCGCCATCGACCCGCTCTTCTCGCGCGCGCTCTCGCGCGGCACCCAGCAGCTCGCGCCGATGTCGACCGCGGGGTGGGAAGAGGTGATCGATCAATCGCTCGAGGCCTACGGCTATCGGTTCGAGGACCTCGACCTACGCCGCGAGGTCCTCGCCGAGCTCCACGAGCGCGAGGCGGCGATGCCGCTCGCGCAGTTCGCGCTGACGCGACTGTGGGCAGCGCGCGACCAGAAGAAGAAGACCATCACGCGCGCGGCATTCAAGGGTGGCATGCGAGAGGCCCTCGAGCACCACGCCGATGCCACCGTCGCCGGGCTGAAGATCCCGCGCGAAGAGCTGCGCGAGGTGCTCCTCGCGATGACGACGCCCGAGGGCACGCGCGCGCATGTTCCGCTCGCCGAGCTCGTCGAGCGCTTCGGCGACGCCGCGAAAGAGCCTATTTCTGCGCTGACGAAGGCGCGCCTCCTCATCGCGGAGAAGGCCGGCGTCACCTTCGTGCACGACTCGGTGCTCCGCGAGTGGACGCTCTTGCGCGGCTGGCTCGAGGACGCGCGCGACGATCGCCTGGTCGTCGCGCACATCGAGCGCGACGCAGCCCGCTGGTCCGAATCGAAGGACGTGGCCGAGCTGTGGCGCAAGGGTCGCCTCGCATCGGCGATCGAGCTGTGGAAGCGCGGCGTTCCGCTCAGCACGACCGCGCAGAGCTTCGTGACGAAGAGCTCGAAGGAGGAGCAGAAGGGGCAGCTCGTCTTCTGGAGCCTCGCGGCCATCATCGTGGCGCTCGTCGTGTGCGGCTCGCTCGTCTACGCGAAGATCAGCAGCGATCATGCCGTGCAGGCGCAGAGGGATGCAGACGCCCTCAAGGCCGCGCTCGCGGACGTGAAGACGCTCAAGCAACTGGCGGAAGAGAACGCGGGAGAAGCAGCGGCGAGCGCGGCGCTCCTCGCCGATCTCCAGAAGACGATGGCCGCGGAACGAGCGTCGTACGGCGCGAACGTCGCCGCGGCGATGAAGAAGGTCGCGAGCGCCACCAGCCTCGACAGCGCGCAGAAGGCCACCGAGGATCTCAAGGCCCAGGCTCCGGCGCAGAACCAAGTCGTACCGCTGCCCGCCGGTCTTGCAGGACTGACGGGAGGACCGAAGCTCGACACGTCGGGCCCCGCAGGACCTTCGTCAGGTGCGGGCGTGTTCGATCAAGGCGCGATCGAGCGCGTGGTCAACTCACGCAAGGCCGGTGTGAAGCGCATGTGCCTCGATCGGAGCAGCAGCACGGCTTCGAGCACGAAGGTCACGGCGACCATCACCATCGGTCCTTCGGGCAACGTCCAGAACGTGACCACCGCGGGCGACGAGCCGGTCGTTGCAAAGTGCATCGAACAGCAGCTCCGCACGTGGACGTTCCCGGCGCCGGGCGACGTGAAGCAGGTGCAGATCCCGTTCGTGTTCGTGCGCCAGTAGCTAGGGCGCTGCGCCGGTCATCACGCGCTTCGCGTCGTCGAGATGCGCGTCGGTGAGGCCGGTCTCGAACGACGTTTGCACGAGCCACGGTAGGAGATGGAGCATGTCGGGGTCGTCATCGAGAATGACCATCCCCTCGACTGACCAGCCTCGCGCCTCCGACGCCGTGTCGAGCCATTGCTGGATCTCCTGACCGCGACCTCGCTTGTGCGGAATCATCGGCGTGACGTCGAGGATGTTCGTGGTCGCGAGGCCCTTGCCGCGAAGCATGTCCCGCAAGGCCGGGAGCTCGAAGCTGAGCCGCCACGTCGACGTGACGACGATCTCCGCGCGGGCGTCCACGCAGAGCCGCTCGACACGAGCGACGGCCTCCGCAGCGAGAAGGTGATGCCCGAGCACGAGGGGCGCCGGCGCGCGGTCGACGAGCGCGCGCGTGTTGAGGACACCGTCGAAATCGAGGAAGACGATGCGCATCGGGTCAGCGGCGCGCGGCCTTGGCCTTCTTCTTCGCCGCCGCCTTCTTGGGTGCTTTGACCTTCAGCGGCAGCTTCGCCGCCGCCTTGAACGCGCGCGCGACCCAGTGGCGGAGCTCGTCGGGCTCCTCCATCATGGCTTCGGGCAGCATGACCTTGTCGCTGCGCGCGCGGCCGTCGCCCATGGGATCGAACCGCGATGCACCTTCGAGCGCGAGGGCCTCGGCGCGCTCGTTCTCGGGGAGCCAGATCATCGTCGAGCGTCCGAAGAGCCCGGCGAAGATGTTTCCGTTCACCTTCGCAGCGAGGCCGCCGAACATCGGCAGCGTCTCGATGCGCGGGTCCTTCGGAAGCGCGGCGCGAAAGATGGGGTGGTGCTCGGCGGGGACTTTGATCCAAGGCATCGTGAGACGCAGTGTAGTCCTCGTCGCGTCACGCGTGCGACGCCGCTCCGCCGAACCCGGCAAACTGCCTCTCGACGGCCTTCGGATCGCGTTGGAGCTCCGCGGCGATGCCCGCTGCGGCGCCGGGATAGACGTCCTCGGTCTCGGTGTGAAGCGCGTCGATCACACTTCGGGCGACCTCCTGCGCGGTGAGCTTCGGCCCCGCGAACGCCTTGGCCATCTCGGTGTCCACGAAGCC
>JAXDMI010000936.1:0-7481 GCA_034666145.1 Myxococcales bacterium
GCGCCGCTCGAGAAGAACCTACCGGTGATCCTCGCCATGCTGGGGATCTGGTACTCGAACTTCGGTCCCGGAGACACGCGCGCCGAGACGCACGCCATCCTCCCTTACGACCAGTACATGCATCGCTTCTCTGCGTACTTCCAGCAGGGCGACATGGAGTCGAACGGCAAGCGCGTCGATCGCAACGGCCACCTCATCACCGACTACTCGACCGGCCCGGTGATCTGGGGCGAGCCCGGCACGAACGGGCAGCACGCCTTCTACCAGCTCATTCATCAAGGCACGCGCATCATCCCTTGCGACTTCATCGCACCGGTCGAGACGCACAACCCGATCGACCACCACCACGCGATCCTCCTGGCGAACTACTTCGCGCAGACCGAAGCGCTCATGAAGGGCAAGACGCCCGAAGAAGCGCGCGCCGAGCTCGAGTCGCAGAAGCTCCCGAAGGAGAAGGTCGACGAGCTGTCGGTGCACAAGTCATTTCCCGGCAACCGCCCGACGACGTCGATGATGGTCCAGAAGATCACGCCGCGCTCGCTCGGCTCGCTCATCGCGATGTACGAGCACAAGATCTTCGTTCAAGGCATCGTCTGGAACATCTACAGCTTCGACCAGTGGGGCGTGGAGCTCGGCAAGCAGCTCGCGAGCAAGATCCTCCCCGAGCTCGAAGGCAGCACGCCCGTGACGTCCCACGACGCCTCCACGAACGGCCTCATCAACCTCTTCAAATCCCGCCGCCCGTAAGACGTCGTTCTCGTCTCGATCGCGTCAGGGGGCGTCGAGGTTCTTGGTTTTGTCCAGGATGGACGGGAGCTCGCCGCGGAGGCGTTTTTGCCAGTCGGTGCAGTCGGAGACGTGCTCGCCCTTCGGTGCAAACTGCATGTATCGCTGTAGCAGCGTGACCGCCTTCGGAACGTCGCGCTCCGCTTCCTTCCGCGCCGCCGAGAGCAGCGCGCTGAAGTACGCATCGTCGATGGTGAACGGGTCGATCTCCTGCTCGGCGCCGTTCAGCGTGATGGCGGCTTCGAAGTCCGCCACCGCCTCGAGGTATCGCTCCGCGAGGTCGTAGGCCGTCGCTCGATCGAAGAGCGGCTCCGGGCCCGCATCGCCGTCGCTGATGCTCGTGGTCGCGGCCTCGATCGCCTTCTCGTAGTCGCCGTCCTCGATGAACTTCTTCGCGAACGACATCCCATAACGTCCAGCCATGGCGCGGGACGCTACCACAGGCCTGACGCGCTTCGTGATACCCGACGGGGTGCTATCGTGCCGCCGCCATGAGCAAGACCGTCTTCGTCACGGGCGCCGCTTCCGGGATCGGCAAGGCCACCGCCCTCCTCTTCGGCAGCAAGGGCTGGCGGGTCGGCTGTTACGACGTCGACGTCGACGGGGCCCGCAAGGTCGCCGAGCAGATCTCCACGTCCGCGCACGGACGCATCGACGTCACGAGCGAGGAATCGTGGAAGACCGCCGTCGCCGACTTCGTGGGCGGCGCGGGCGCGCTCGACCTGCTCTTCAACTGCGCCGGCATCCTCCGTATGGGCCGCTTCGAGGACGTCTCCGCCGCGGAGTGCCGGAAGCAGCTCGACGTCAACGTCATGGGCGTGATCCTCGGCATCCAGACCTGCTTGCCGCTCCTCGAGCGCGCGCGCGGCTGCATCGTGAACATGTCGAGCGCGTCGGCCATCTACGGCCAGCCCGAGCTTGCCGTGTATTCTGCATCCAAATTCGCGGTCCGCGCGTTGACCGAGGCGCTCGACATCGAGCTGCGCCCCAAGGGCATCCGCGTCGCCGACATCATGCCCGGCTATGTCGACACGCCGATGGTCAGCTCGCAGACCCACAAGGCGAAGTCACTGCAGCAGCTCGGCGTGAAGCTCACGCCCGAGAAGATCGCGGGCATCGTCTGGGAAGCGGCCCACGGCACGAAGCTGCACTACATCCCGCAGATGGACCTCCAGGTCCTCTCGCGCATCGGCGGCCTGGTCCCGGAGCTCGGTCGCGCCGCGATGCGGCGAATGGCGAACAAGTGATCCGACCCGCACCGTGACGTAGCTCCTCTGCGACGGCGCGCTTCGTGCTCCAGCAGACGTCATGAGTCGAATTGCAATGAATCGGGCGGGGTTTCTCGCGGTCGTCGTCGCGCTTGCCGGCAGCACAGTGGCAGCTTGTCACGAGCCGGAGCCCACGAGTCCCAGCGTCGGTCTCACCAAGGCGGTCGTCCCGCCGAAGATGCCCGAGATGGGTCGCGGCGCCTCGCGCACCGAGATGGACCAGCTCTACAGCGTCTTCATCGGCGATGCGCTCGTCCACTCCTGCTCCGGTCCCGCGCCGTTCTTCCAGTTCGACTCGTCGGACCCGAAGAAGGATCAGCCCACCATGCAGATGCTTGCAAACTGCATGATCGACGGCCCCCTCAAGGGCAAGTCGATCAAGCTGATCGGCCATACCGACCCGCGCGGCAGCAACGATTACAACGACAAGCTCGGTCTCGAACGCGCCGAGCGCGTGCAGCGATATCTCACGACGCACGGCGTCGATGCCGGACGCGTCGAGGTGGCGTCGGTCGGCGCCGACGAGGCGCGCGACACCCCGAAGGACTGGCCGAAGGATCGCCGCGTCGAGATCCAGCTCGCGAAGTGACCGAGGCCACTACTTCTTGCAGAGCGTCGTCTCGGTCGAGCCCGCGAGATGAACCGCGACGCCGTCGGGCCGGTGGTCGATCTGGAGCTTCCGGTTCTCCGGCCCCTTCGGCGGCTTCTTCGGGTCGTTGAAGCGGGTCGTGACGACCTCGCTGCCCTCGCAGTGATCGGGCTTCGTCACCGAGCAATTCCACTGCGTCGTCTGGGTGAGCACGCTCGTCTTCGTCACCGTGATGCCGGACACGAGGTTCCCGTTCTGCGTCAGCGTGAGGCCGCCGAAGCAGCGATACGTTCCCTGAAACGGTCCCCCCGCCGCGTGCGCGGCAGTGGCGGTCGTGAGCGGCGTCGTTGCCGCGTCGCCCGCGTCGTCGGAGGCCTCGGCAGCCGCGTCCGCTGCAGCGTCGACGTCCGCGTCGGAGAGCGCGCCGCCTTCGGGCGCGGCGTCGGCGCCGAGCGCGGGCTTCTTGCTGCACTTCGAGCAGCTGGCCGCGGCCAGGCAGACAAGGACGATGCTCCAGTTTCGCGCGTGCATTTCCGACGGGTGCCTCAACGCGCGGCCGCGGTCAAGACTCCTACGAAGATCGCGCGCGCCGCCTTAAGGCGTCTACGAAGGCGTCTACGCGACGATCTCGAGTGCCATGCGCGTGCGACCGACCATCACCTCGTCGCCTTGCACGAGCTCCTGCTCGCCCTTGATGCGGACGAACACGCCGGTGCGCGATTCGAGATCCGTGAGAAGGATGGCGCCGGCCTGCTCCTCGACGAGGCAGTGCTGATCGTCGACGAGCGGATCCGCGGTGAACACGAAGTCACCGATCGCGGAGCCGATCTGCATCGTGGTGCCGCGCGCCACGACGCACGCGCCCTTCGCGCCGCCCTCGAAGATCTGGACGACGCGGAACGACGACGGCCACTTCGGCGACGAGTAGAAGTACGTCGGTCCCTCGCCGGGACCGTCGTTGGGGTCGGGGTTGCGCTCGATGGTGAGGAGCTGATCGCCGACGATGAACTCGTCGCCGATCTCGAGCTCGACGGGCTGGCGGATGCGCAGGAAGACGCCGTTGCCGTGCTCGAGGTCGTGCAGCCAGACGCGTCCTTTGACCCAGCGGATCTGGGCCTCGCGCGGATGACAGAACTTCTCGTTCACGATGGCGATCGCGCCGTCTGCGCCGAGGATCGCGGCATCGCCGAGCGGCTCGTAGAACGCGGGGCCACCGGCGAGGCTGCGCTGCACGACCAGCTTGAAGCGCGCCTTCTGCTCCTTGGGGGGCGGCTTGCCGACCAGCTTGGAGACCGAAGGCCCCGCGGCAGGAGGAGCTTGCGGCTCGGAAGGCGGCGCAGGCGGCGGCGGGATCGAGCGCGAGGTCTCGGGGGCCTCGGCGCGCGTCTCCTTCTTCGTCGCGAGCTTCTGGATCTCTAGGCGCGGCGGCTCTTCGAGGAGGTGCATGCCTCCGACGGCGCGTCCGGCGATGACCTCGTCGAACTTGCCCTCGCGGAGCATGATCGCCATCTCCATGTGCTGGCCCTTCATGAGCTGGCGCACGTAGGGAGCGATGTCGTCGCGCTTCACCTCGTTGGCGTACGAGCGCTTGTTGCTCTTGATGATGCGGCCGCCGTCGGCGAAGAGGTGCGTGATGATGTGCGGGCGATCGAGCCCCGAGTCTTCGGTCTGGATGTGGAAGACGTTGCCGCTGTACTTCACGTTGTTGTTGAAGCCGACCTGCGCCCGCATGAAGTTCGGGCGCGCGATCTGCTTCTCGAGCTTTGCGATCTCTTCGATCGTCCACTGCGCGATGGCGACGTCGAGGGCGGCGTGGTCCTTCGCCTCGATGCCCTCCATCTTCTCGAACGCGAGCTGCGCGAGCTGCGATCCCGGATCGAGCCGGTAGGCCTCGGCGAGGAGCTCCTGCCCCTCCTTGTCGTTGGGGCCGTTGGCAGCCCACGCACAGAGGAGAGCCACCGCCTCGTCGCGTTTTTCCTTGGTGACGAGCCAGCGCGCGACCTTGGCCGCGGAGCTTCGCGAAGACATCGGGAGCCATCATCGGGGCGCGGCACCCATCGTGCAAGCCCCTTCGAAGGCGTGCACGACTAGCGCACGTCTATCGCCCCACTACCTGCCGCTACCTGCTGACCGGCGCGTAGAGCGATACCCCCCGCACGTTGGCGTCGACGCTCAGGGGCACCTTGATCGAGGGCAGCGCGCGCTGCTCGCAGTCGGTGCGCTCGCAGAGGCGACAGGTCACACCGACCGGGATGCACGTGTCCGGATTCGCGAGGTCGATGCCGTCGGAATAAACGAGATCCTTGGCGAAAGGCACCTGACAGCCGAGTCCGATGGCCTGCACCGGGTGCTGCGAATGGTACCCGCCGGAGTCCTTCTGGATGGTGCGCGCGAGGCAGAAGTACATGAGGCCGTCGGGCATCCGCGAGACCTGGATGCGGATCATGCCGGGCGTGAGGAACGCGCTGAACACGTTCCAGCGCGGACAGGCACCGCTGAAGCGCGCGAAGCGAATCCCCGACGCGCTGAAGCGCTTCGAGATGTTGCCGGCCACGTCGATGCGGATCATGTGGAAGGGCACGCCCTCGGCGCCCGGCCTCCGGAGGGTCGTCAGGCGATGGCAGACCTGCTCGAAGCCCACCTTGAACCGGCGACCGAGCACGTCGATGTCGTAGCGCTCGTCCTTCGCGGCCTGGATGAAGTTGCCGTAAGGCATGAGCACCGCGCCGGCGAAGTAGTTCGCGAGGCTCACCTTCGAGAGCGCGCGCGACTCGTCCGTGGTCAAGCGCGGGTCCTGCGCGATCTGATCCATCAGCGCACTGTGCGCGATGAGCCCGATCTGGTGCGCGAGCTGGAACGTGCGGCTGCGGGTCGGCAGGAGCTCCGAGAGGACGAGGAGCTTCCGCTCGGGATCGAAGCGCCGCAGCACGCCGCGCTCCGAGCCCCAGCGCGCGATCTGCACCTGGATGCCGAGCTGCTGCTCCATGTACCGGACGAGACCGGGATAGAGGTCGTCGCTCGTGAGCTTGGCCTTCGCAGCGAGCTCCTCGGCGGCGGCCTCGAGCTCCGGGAAGTGATTCGAATGGCGCTGCACCATGTCGCCCACCTCCTCGCTGGGGAGGTGGCTGCGATCGACGCCCGTCATCTCCTCGCCGTCCGTGAGGCGCGACGACAGATCGTCGGCGCTGGCGCGCGCGGCCTGGTACGCGCGATAGAGCGAGAGCACGGCGCGTGCGGCAACGGGGCTCGCTGCGGCCATCTCCCGCACGTCGACCGATGTGAGGTCGCGTTCCTCGAACATGGGATCGGCGAAGGCCTCGGTGAGGTCGGCGACGAGACGCGTGTCCTCGTCGGTCGCGAACGAGTGCACGTCGACGTTGAAGAGCTGCGCGAGACGGATGAGCAGGTTGGCGGGGAGCGGCCGCCGGTTGTTCTCGATCAGATTGAGATAGCTCGGTGAGATCCCGAGCTTCTCCGCGAGCTGCACCTGGTTCAGGCTCTCGCGACGCCGGAGCGCGCGGACTTTGGCGCCGTACCGAGGCGAGTCCGTCGTATTTTGACGCAGAGCCATGACGACACCCCGTGTGGCGTTTCAGTCCCGATCCGAGGCGTTGTGAATGACAAGATTTACAACATTACAATCTGTCATTGACAAGCCTGGACCCGGCTTTCTACGCCGTGTGAAGAGTCATGTTGACTGATGACACCCAAGACCGCAAGGTGATTGCTGCAATGCATCAGAGTTCCCCTGCGAGCGCTGCGAGCGCTGGAAACACCGTCCTCGTGGAGAATGCACGGGCGGGGGCGAGCGAAGCGCTGATCCTGTCGACGGAGGCCCTCGAGTTCGTCGCCGACCTCGTTCGCACGTTCCGTCCGCGCGTCCGCGAGCTGCTCGCACGCCGCGTCGAGCGGCAGAAGAAGATCGACGCCCCTCCGCCGAAGGGCATCGCGGAGCTCGACTTCCTTCCCGAGACGGCAAGCGTGCGCAGCGGCGAGTGGACGTGCGCGCCGGTGCCTTCCCTCCTCCATGATCGTCGCGTCGAGATCACCGGGCCCGTCGATCGCAAGATGATCATCAACGCGCTGAACTCCGGCGCGAGCGTCTTCATGGCGGACTTCGAGGACGCCACGACGCCGACGTGGACGAACCTCGTCGACGGCCAGCACAACCTCTACGACGCCATTCGGCGCACCATCACCTTCGAAGCGCCCGGACCGAACGCGAAGAAGTACGTGCTCAACGAGAAGACCGCGGTGCTCTTCGTGCGCCCGCGCGGCTGGCATCTTCCCGAGAAGCACGTCGTCGTCGACGGCGACATCGCGCCCGGCTCGCTCGTCGACTTCGGTCTCTACTTCTTCCACAATGCGAAGGAGCTCGTCGCGCGCGGGCAAGGGCCGTTCTTCTATCTCCCCAAGATGGAGAGCCACCTCGAGGCGCGCCTCTGGAACGACGTGTTCGCCTTCGCGCAGCAGCGGCTCGGCATCCCGCACGGCACGGTCCGTGCGACGGTCCTGATCGAGACCATTCCAGCGGCGTTCGAGATGGAGGAGATCATGTACGAGCTGCGGGAGCACGCCTCGGGCCTCAACGCCGGTCGCTGGGACTACCTGTTCAGCATCATCAAGTACTTCCGTGACTCCGGATCCGACTTCGTACTGCCGGATCGCAACTCGGTGACGATGACGGCCCCGTTCATGCGGGCGTACACCGAACTCTTGGTGCGCACCTGCCACAAGCGCGGCGCGTTCGCGATCGGCGGCATGGCGGCGTTCATCCCGAACCGCCGCGACCCAGCGGTCACGGAGACCGCGCTCGCGAAGGTGCGCGACGACAAGAA
>JAXDMI010000937.1:0-8205 GCA_034666145.1 Myxococcales bacterium
GAGCAACTCACGGCGCAGCTCGTCGACGTACGCGTCGAGCCGACCGCCGCGTCGCCGCCGGTGCCGTCGCCGGTGCCGCCGGTCATCGAGCCGACGCCGGCCCCGGCCGTCGAAGCCGTCGCGCCGCCCGAATCGCCGCCGTCGGAGCCGCCACGCGCGCCCGTACGGACGGAGGACACCAGCAAGGTGCTGTTGATGACGCTCCTCGCGCTTCTCGCGATTGGCGCGATCGTTTGGACGTATCTGACGACGCTTCGCTGATCGCGTCGCCGGAGGCCGCGCGCGAAATTTGGCCCGACGCGGCCGCATCCGATAGCGGTCGCTGAGGTCGACGCTGTCGGCCGCAGGAGGCGCGCATGAAATCGAAGGTGGAAGTCTTGGCGGAGCTCCGGACGATGCTCGCGGACGTCTTCGCGGCGAAGGCGTCGGGCGAGGCCTACGGACGGCTTGCGCGCGCGCACGGCTACGTCGACGGCTACATGCGAGCGCTGCTCGAGATGAACGTCGTCACGAAGGCTGAGCTGCTCGACGTGGTCAACGCCGAGCGCGAGCGCTCGAGCGGTCCCGCGATGCGCCCGATGACCGAGATGACGCCCGCCGCGACCGGCGTGGCTGCTTAGCCCGAGCCCAGCTCGAGCATAGCGGGCACGCGCGCACGCTCCTTGCTGCATGAGCAGCGAAGGAGAACGTACGCATGAAAGACCCCACTCCCCCGCCGCAGGAACGTAGGCCGGGACGATCGTTCAACGATCCGAATCGGGCGATGGGCGAAGCCCTACTGGAAGGAACGGCGGCGTCCGGCACCTTGAAGGAGGACTTCCGTCCGCGCGAGGTCCAGGCGGACGTGCCGCAGAACGGTGTGGCAGAGCGCGCCAAGGTGATCGGCGTGCTCCGCAAGGCGGAAGAGCTGATGGCCGAGGGCAACCTCCCCAAGGGTCAAGAAACCCCGCGCCGCGCGCTCGAGCTCGCCGCAGGCCGCGTCGGCCTGACCATCGAAGAATACGAAGCGCTCGTGAAGGGCGACCCGGAGCTGAAAGAGCTCGAACGTAGAGTCATGGAGACCCCGATCAAACCGCGCGCCTGATCGCTCTCTCTCTTCACCCCTCTCCTTCAGGAGAGGGGCAGGGGGTGAGGCTCACGGCTCACGGCGCGAGGATCGTGACGTCGCCCGCGCGGCTCTTCAGGGCGTGATCCGTCTGCTCCCAGAAGTTCGCGACCTTGTCTTCGCCGGGCACGATCTGCGGGAAGTACCCGCCGAGTCGGTCCGGCTGCTGGAGCGTGCGCAGATCCCACTTGTGGGTCGAGCCGCTCGCCGTTCCGGCCGCTCGTCGGAGCGTGTGATCCGTCGCGTCCTGGTAGTAGACGGTGATGACGTCGCCGTCGGCGCGCACCGTCGAGTCGTCGCCGATGAGGTGCTTGCCGTCGGCGAAGGACTTGCCGTCGACGCTGCTGCCGTCGTCGATGATCTCGGATTTTCCGGGCTTGCCGTTCGTGGCGGTGAGATAGCGCAGCGTCTCGTCGAGGCCGCTCACGTACGTGATGTGCCACGTGCCGCCGCCGTCGATCGCGAGCGACGCTCCGATGCCGACGTCGCCGGTGTCGATCGCCGTCATCGCGCTGCGTGAGCCGGTCTCGCCGTCGAGGATGCTCTTCGTCCACTGGCCTTCGCCGGCCTGCGTGAGCGCGATCAGGTTGCCGCGCGGGCGGTCGTACACGACCATGCCCACCTGGCCCGCGTTCTGCGCGAGCGAGATGTAGTCGCCGAACACCTCGGGGTACGTGACGAGGTCGCCCTTCACGGGGACGCACGTGGCGGCGCCGGTCACGGTCACGCAGGAGCTGCCCATCGCGCAGGGCGTCGGCGTGCAACCGGAGGCGATGGGCGTGCAGAGGCCCGTGCTCTTCACGCAGACATCGGTGCCCGTGCACGTCGTCGACGCGCAGGGGTTGTCCTCTTCGACCGCGGCGTCCTCGAAGCGGAAGTCGCTGGGATCCTGCGGGACCTCGACGTTGGATCGCGCCACGATCACCTTCGAGCGCGTCTTGCCGCCGATGCCGGGCTCGGTCTGCAGGAACGCGATGATCGGCTTGCCACCGACGATCAGCATCTTCGAGTAGCGACCGACGTCAGCGCCGGGCTGCGCCTTCAGCGCGATCGTCTTCCAGGTGTTGCCGTCGTTGGGGTCGGTGAGGACCGCGTACTTCAGCGCCTTGTTCGTCGCGTCGTAGTAGCTGACCATCGGGTGGCCGTCGGTGCTGACCTGGAGGCTGCTCCAAAGACCGACGTCGTCGCCCGAGTCACCCTCGCCGTTGCGCCACGAGGTCTTCGGGCTGTCGGGACAGGTCGCCGGATCGGAGCGGACCGGGAGCCCGTCGACCGTCTTCCACTCCACCGCCTGCTTGCCGAGATCGTACTTGCCGACGACGAGATCGCCGTAGAGCGAGCTCTCGCCTTCGGAGATGAACGCCTCGTTGTAGCCGGCGACCCAGATCGTGCCGTCCGACGTCTTCGCGATCGAAGTGTAGGACCCCGGCATGCCGCGGAGCTGCTCGGGCTTGCACTCCTGGTTGCAGTCCTTGCCGCAGCCGGTGCCGGTGTTGACGGCCTCGCTACCGCAGGCGCAGCCCTGGCTCGTGGCCGCGACGGCCGTGACGCTCGCGAGCGCGATCGCGGCATGCTTCGAGCGGATGTGGAGGCGCGCGCCGAGGCCCGCCCCGAAGCGGTCGCTCGAAGAACGGCGACGGAGCGCGATGAGCGCGAGCACCGCGAGGCCGACGGCGGCGGCGAGAACGCCGTTGCCGTTGGTGGTGGTGCTGCCGGGCGTCGAGCATCCGCACGCGGAGCCGGCGACGGCGAGCGAGCTGTCGGCCTTGCCGCGGATCAGCTCCTGATGAACGGAGCGCACGTTGCCCTCTTCGTCTTTCACCTCGACGTCGATGGTCTCGGCCGAACCGACCGCGACGTGCGCGAGATCGGCGACCGGCGTCCAGGCGCCGAAGTCCTTCCCGTCGAGGCGGTAACGCGCGCTGAGCGCGGTCTCCGTGCTGACGACGTCCCACGCCTTGACGGTGACCTCGGAGCCGGAGGTGGCCTTCTCGACCTGCACGAACGGCGCGACGGCGTCGATGGTGAAGGGCACCTCGGCGGGCGTTGCGTCCTCGGTGTCGGCGCTGCCCACGACGCGCGCGGAGACGCGCAGCGTGTGATGACCCTGGAGGAGGAGCTGGTCGTCCCTGATGACGAGCTGACCCGCTCCGTGATCCCCGACGGGGGACTTCGTCGTGGTCCACGGCGAACGTGAGCCGTTGTCGACCCACCACGAGTACTCGATGGCGTGACGACCGTCGTCGAGCGACGACGAGGCGTCGACGACGAGCTCGGGGAGCCAAGCGCGGTCCATCGTCGTGAGCTGCATGTGCTCGACGGGCACCGTCTTCGAGACGAGCACGGCATGCGTGTCGGCCTCGACGGTGGCGGCGCCTGCCGTCTTCGACAGGTTCGCGAAGATGCCGATGTAGTCGTCGGTGCCCTTCGTGAGCTTGCCGATCTGGCCGATCTCGATGCCGAGCCCGAACGACTTGAGCGCGCCCGAGAGATCGATGGGCGAGAAGCCGCCGCCGACGAGCTGCTTGCCGATGCCGCCGAGGAGGCCGGAGAGTGCGCCGGCAACGAGCGCGGGATCGTCCATGAGGAGATCGGCGTTGGTGACGGTGCCGTTCGCGACCTTGATGTCGCCGATCGACGGGATGATGCCGCCGTTCGGATTGGTCTTCGGATCCTTGCCGGTCTGGAGATTCACGGGGATCGAGAGATCCGACTGGAACGTGAAGACGCGGACGAAGCGATCGAGGTGCCAGATGTAGAAGTCCATCGCGAACTTCGGCAGCGTGATCTGCATGAGCGCGTCGCTCGATGCGTTGGTACCGCCGCCGATCTTCACGGTGGGCGGAGCCTGCGGGCGCGTGGCGATGGCGACGGCGCCGTCACCCTTCTCGAGCGTCAGATTCCTGAGCGACGGGATGATGATGCTGAGGAGACCGGCGCGCAGCTGGTCGAACTGCTCGCTCGACACGCCGAGACAGAGCAGGCCCGAGTTGTAGACGCTGCCGAACGAGTAATCGAGGAAGCGCCCCGCGAGCGCGATGCCGAGGTGCGGCGTCGTCTGCGTGTCGGCCTTCGTCGGCGAGAGCTCGTCGGGTACGGGAATTCCGGTCGGGACCGTGAGGTCCGCCTGCGGAACGCACTTCGACTGCGGCTGCGGGACGACGCCCCCGAGGAACCCGAGCGTGACGCCGTTGGGCGTCCGGCCCTGCGCGTCGGCGGGGAGACCGGGAGCCGGGTTCATCGCGCCGGCGGAGGCGAGACCGAAGTCGACGCCGCCCGCGGTGCCCGGCGAGATGCTCTTGAGGAGCCCGCCGAGATCGATGTGCGCGTCGGTGCCGAGGAGCATCGAGACGCACGTGTCCTTCTTCGAGCTGTAGACGCAGAACTTGTTCGCGCTGTCCGGCTCGCTGCCGGTGGGGCAGGGCGGGTTCAGCGCGGGGACCGGCGCGGTGCAGAGCTGGTCGGCGAGGAGGTTACGGACCTGGCTCTCGAGGCCGCTCTTGAGCGGGCCTACGATGGCGTTCTTGATGAAGCCGGCGTTGAGGACCGCGTCGCAGACGGACGACGCGAACCCGCAGTTGGCGCAGAGCTGGACGTCGTTGCCGCTGACCGCGCTCAGGTCGATGACCGCGTTCTTGACGTCGATCTTCGTGTAGCCGTCGCGCGGCGCGATGGTCTCCGCGACGAGCGGGATGGAGATCTTCACGGGCAAGCCGTTGGGCATGACGTTCGGCGTCGCGCCGTTGCACGAGCCGTTCGAGCCGTAGGCGGCGTGGATCGTGATGGCGGTCGGCCCGAAGCCGATGAACGCCACGTCGCCGCTGACGTCAGCCGTGACAGGCGTGTTGTCGAGCTCGAGCGGGATGACCGCGGAGACCTGGAGGTTGTCGGGCTTGACCGAGTCGATCTTGAAGGTCGCCTTGCCGATGCCGATGTTCGCGGTGCAGAGCGGCGGGGTCGCCATCGGGTCGGGGCCGCCCGGGCAGAGGTGCGGATGGATGTCGACCTTGAGCGCGCACGAGCCGCCGATGCAGCCGGTCTTGGTGAGGTTCTGGGTGCCGAGATCGCTGTCCGGGATCGGGATGGTCAGCGTTCCGCCTGGCGCGTTCGCGACCTTGGTCGCGATGGCCGGCAGGTTCTGCTCGACGAAGTCGAGGCCCGGGCGCGAGACGCGCACCGACGCGGCATTCTCGATCGCCTTGTCCTTCGGGAAGCCGCCGGGCAGTGGCGTCGTGCCACCGCATCCACCGCAGCCGGACGAGCAGCCACCGCCGCTGCACGATGCGACCAGAAGAAAGAAAATCACGCCAAACACGTGGCGAAAGCGAGAAAACATGAATCCTCCTGCGTCCCCGGCCAGCGACCCGCGCGACTCTCTCTCTCGAAAGTGTAGCGGTCACGTCGCGATCACCCGCATCACTCGATGGGGATCACGCGTCGAGAGCGGGCCTCCCAGCCCTATCTCGATTGTGACAGCAACGCCCGCGCGCGCACGGAATAGCCACCCACCCCACCGATTGACGCACTGCGTAGCCGTCGACCGATAGGAGCGCGCGCAATATCGCTAAAACTGGGCGAAAGGCGAGTCTCAATTGCAGACGAACCGCGTCAGCGGGCGCGTCTTCACGTCTCCGAAGGCTCAGTCGCCGTCGGCAGCGTCGGCGGCGTCGACATCCGGGCCGGCGTCGAGGCCGCCTTCGTCACCCGCATCGACGCCCGAGACGACACCCGAGCAGCCGGCGACCGTGCCCTGACCGTCGAAGATCTTCGCGGCGCTGGCCGCGAACGTCGCTGCGAGCCACATGCTGTCGGCGCAGCTGCCGGGCGTCTTGTCCTTCGAGCAGAAGTCACCCTGGTAGAGGATCTTCCCGCCGGGATCGCGCGCGCACGTGTCGATCTCGCCGGAGAGGAACGCGCACAGCGACTTGCCGTTGAGGATCGCGATCTTCACCGCATCGGCTTCCTCGAGCGTGATGTAGCCGCCGAGCGAGCCCGACGTCTGCCACTTCGCGCAGAGCGAGTTGTCCATGCAGTTCGAATCGAGCGCGAGCGGATTGAGGTGCCCGATGCACTGGCCCTCGTCCGAGATCGTCACGCCCTCCACCTTCACGTCGGTGATGGGCAGGATGATGACGCTGTTGAGCGTCTGGTCGACGAAGATCGGGATGCCGAGCTTCTGCGGTTCGAGCGAGTGGAACGTGTCGCCTTCGAAGGCGACCTTCGTCGTGATGGGCGCGATCTTGGTGGTGCCGAGATCGAAGCGCGCGAAGCAGAAGCCCTGACCGATGGCGTCGGTGGGCGGCGGCGCGCCGCCCGTGGTCAGCGTGTTGTTCTTGCGATCGACCTGGAGGAGCCACGTGAAGAGGCCCTTGCCCTGCTCGCCGCACGTCTTCTCGGCGAGGCTCACGTTGAGCGTCACCACGGTGTCCTGGATGAGCGGACCTGCGAGCGCCTGCGGCGTCGCGATGTTGAGGCGGCGGATCCGGAAGCTCTGGACGTCCTTGCCCTTGTTGTCGCCGATGGGCAGGCACGTGCTCTTCGAGCCGCAGCGCGCCTCGTCGATCACGCAGCCGGGATGGCTCGTGCAGTTGTTGTCCGAGTTGTCGCAGTTCGGCGCCGGCAGCTGGCCGGGCATCGCCGCGCATGCGCCGCCGCCGCCCAGCGCTTGCTCCGGCGAGGTGCGCAGATGGGGATCGTCACTGCACGCGATCGCAACCCAGGCCGCGGCCGCGAGGGCGGACGCGCCGAGCGCGATCTTGAACGCGAGCGGCTTCATCGTCACTCGGGAAGGCCGACGGGACCGCCGGTCTCGACGAGAGCCATGAACTCGGCCATGCGCTTCTTGAGATCACCTTGCGACACGTCGAGGAGCCGGCGCGGACCGATGCCCTCGACGCAGAACGAGCCGAGCGCGGAGCCGAAGTAGATGGCGCGGCGCATCGTCGGATGCTCGAGCGTGCCGACGCGCGTGAGGTAGCCCATGAGGCCGCCTGCGAACGAGTCGCCGGCGCCCGTGGGATCGACGACGTCCTCGAGGGGATAGGCGGGCGCGTAGAACGCGCCGGCGTCGTCGAAGTAGAGCGCGCCGTGCTCGCCGCGCTTGATGATGAGGTGCGAGGGGCCGCGCTTCCGGATGTCGGCGGCAGCCTTCACGAGGTTGTGGATGCCGGTGAGCTCCCGCGCCTCTTCGTCGTTGATGACGAGGAGGTCGACCTTCTTCATCACCTCGCCGAGGAGCTTGCCCTCGCCGGTGATCCAGAAGTTCATGGTGTCGGCGACGACGAGCTTGGGCTTCTCGATCTGCGCGAGGACCTCGAGCTGCAGCGCGGGATGGATGTTGCCGAGCAGCACGTACGGCGTCGACTTGAAGGGCGCCGGGATCTTCGGGCGGAAGTCGGCGAACACGTTGAGCTGCGTGTCGAGCGTCTCGCGGCTATTGAGGTCCTTCGAGTAGCGGCCGCGCCAGCGGAAGGTCTTGCCCTTCGCCTTCTCGACGCCGGCGGTGTCGACGCCGCGCTTCGCGAGATCGCTCATGACGAGGTCCGGGAAGTCTTCGCCGATGACGCCCACGAGGCGCACGGGGCAGAAGAGGGACGCAGCGATCGAGGCGTAGGTGGCGGCGCCACCGACGACGTTCTCGAACGTGCCGGTCGGCATCTCGAGGTCGTCGTAGGCGAGGGAGCCGACGATGAGGACGGATTGCTGGTTCATTGGGCGGCCGGCACCTTAGCTCACGTTTCGTGTAGCAGCCAACCGATGCGCGCGCGCGCGTCGTGAGAAATCGCCGCCGGATGGGTCATCACGGCGCCGCGTGCCGCGTTGTGCGCGATGCTCTTGGTCGGGTCGGGCAACGACCCGGCGAGATGACTCAGCGCCTGCTTCGCGATGACCACGTTCTTCTTCATGGTCGCGACGACGGCATCGACGGTCACGTCGTCGTGGCCTTCGTGCCAGCAGTCGTAGTCGGTGGCGAGCGCGAGGGTCGCGAAGGGAAGCTCTGCTTCACGCGCGAGCTTCGCTTCCGGCATCGACGTCATGCCGATGACCGAGACGCCCCACGTGCGATAGAGGCGGCTCTCGGCGCGCGTCGAGAACTGCGG
>JAXDMI010000938.1:0-14503 GCA_034666145.1 Myxococcales bacterium
CCAGTGCATTCCTTCTCGGCGCGGGCGGCATCGTAGGAAGCGCCGCCGCTGGCGTAGAACTTCCGCACCTCGCCGGTGGAGAGCGTGCACGAGCCGAGCACCGAGGTGTTCGGGCATTCGGCCCCCACGAATGCGCCGGAGAGCTTGGCGCACGCCGAGCTCAGCACGGCCTCGTTCTGCGCCAGGTAAGCGCCGTGGTATTCGGAGCACACGCTCATGTTCGTCACGCGGTCGCAGCTGCTGGTGCGGCCGGTCGGCGTGCTTCGCGGCGCGGCGCTCGACGTCGATGAAGAGGACGACACGCTCGCACCGTCGCTCTCGGTGCGCGAGCACGCGAACGTTGCATGCGAAGCAACGATCGCGAGCGGAGTGACGAGCGTGAGCACGCTCGCGAGCGTCATGCGCTCCGGCGATCGCGAGCGGAGTGACGACGACATGATCGCCACACACTCTACTCGCTCTGACGCGAGGCGAGCAAAACGCGACCAGGCCGTTGGATGCAACGTGATCCGCGTGAGGGCGAGCGCCCTCTCGAATCACACGAGGAAATGCGGCGCGCGCTCGCCGGAATTGTCCGCACGCCACAGGCACGGCGCGAGCATCAACGGAGGACAGACACTGAAGGCGGCGAGGTGGACGTCTCACCGCTCCCCCTCTCCTCGGCGTTACTTCGCTCCTTCGGTGTTATTTCCTCCGGACACGCGGCGCGCAGGTGCTCTCCAGGCCTTGTCGCGTCGCGCGTGTCTCGGTTCCGCCGTGATCGCCTTCAGCCCCGGCGATCACGGCATTTTTTTGTTCGGGTTTCGTCACCGACGCACCTTGTCCTACAGGGGCATGGCTCGTGCACTCCGATACGCTGGGATCCATGAGGACGACGTCCGCCATCGTGCTCGGCTTCCTCGCCTGCGCCGCGCTCCTCGCGACGTCCGCCGACGCGTCCGCGTACTGCCGCTCGACGACGTGCCGCACGACGGCCACGCATGAATGCGCGACCGACGAGAACAGCTGCCCGAGCGAAGGCGCGAAGCTCTTCTGGCCGACGAGCTGCGTCAGCTACGCGATGAACGAGCGCGGCACGGCCGACCTCGATCCGGTCGAGACCCGCGACGTGATCAAGAAGTGCTTCCAGAGCTGGACCGACGTGCCATGCCCCAACGGCGGCAACGCGACGATGACCTTCGAGGAGCGCGAGCCGGTCGCGTGCAAGAAGAGCGGCTACAACAAGGACGGCCCGAACCTCAACGTCGTCCTCTTCCAGGACGACGACTGGACCTATCGCGGCATCGACGGCACGCTCGCGAAGACGAGCGTCACGTACAACGATCAGACGGGCGAGATCTACGACGCGGACATCGAGGTGAACGCGGCGAACAACACCGTCACCACGACCGACGACCCGCAGAAGATCGAATACGACCTGCAGGCGGTGCTCACGCACGAGGTCGGTCACTTCATCGGCATCGCGCACTCGCCCGATTTTTCGGCGGTCATGTACGCGTCGTACTCGCCGGGCTCGGTCTCGCAGCGTGAGCTCACGCCCGACGACGTCGGCGCGGTCTGCGAGATCTATCCGCCGAAGAGCGGCCTCGCCTGCAACTCGACGCCGCGCGGCGGTTTCAGCGCGACGTGCCCGGATGCTCCGAAGAGCGGGCCGTGCGCGGTGTCTTCGGTGGGCTCGCGCGCGCCGGCCGAGGGCACGAGCTCGAGCGAATCACCGCTGTCGTTCGCGTTCCTGGGCGTGGGCGTCCTCGCGATGGCGCGGCTAACGCGGCGATCCAAAGCGCGCTGAACGTCGTCGCGCTGGCCTCCCGTGGGTGCCTGGTCTATCCCAAGCCCGTGAAGTTCGTCGATTCGTGCAATGTGGACCTCGTCGCCGGCAGCGGCGGAAACGGCGTCGTGGCGTTCCGGCGCGAGAAATTCGTGCCTTTCGGTGGTCCGGCGGGCGGCGACGGCGGCCGCGGTGCAGACATCGTGTTCGTGGCCGACGAAGGCCTCTCGACGCTGCTCGACCTCACCTACGGCCGGACCATCCGCGGCATGCACGGCGAGCACGGCCAAGGCGCGGACTGCTACGGCCGCGCTGCGAAAGAGGTCCTCGTTCGCGTCCCGGTCGGAACGCAGGTCTTCAACCGCGACACCAACGAGCTCCTCTACGACATCGACGAGCCGAAGCGGCGCGTCGTCGTCGCGCGCGGGGGCAAGGGCGGCCGCGGCAACATCCACTTCGCGACGCCGTTCGACCGCGCGCCGCGACGCGCCGAGCCGGGAGAGCCCGGCGAGGAGCTCAAGCTGCGGCTCGAGCTCAAGGTCATGGCCGACGTCGGTCTGCTGGGCTTCCCCAACGTCGGCAAGTCGACGTTCATCCGCGCGGTCTCGCGCGCGCAGCCCAAGGTCGCCGATTATCCCTTCACCACGCTCACTCCCCATCTCGGGATGGTGCGCGTCGGTGACGAGGCGACGTTCGTCCTCGCCGACATCCCCGGTCTCATTCCCGGTGCGTCCGAAGGCGCAGGGCTCGGGCATCGATTCCTGAAGCACGTCGAGCGGTGCCGCGCGCTGCTGCATCTCATCACGCTCGATCCCACCGACGAACGCGAGCCGCTCGCCGACTACGAGGCGCTCCAGAAGGAGCTCGAGGCGTTCGATCCCGAGCTGGCGGCGCGACCGCAGATCGTGGCCATGACGAAGGCCGATCTTCCCGAGGTGCAGGAGGCGTACGCGAAGCTGCGTCCGAAGTTCGCGAAGAAGAAGATCGATCTGAAGCTCGTCTCGTCGGCGACGGGCGAGGGCGTGCGGGCGCTGGCGATCGATCTCTACAAGCTCGTGACGGGCAAGGGGCGGATCGAGGACTGGGACGTGCCGGTCGAGACGGTGAAGGCGAACGCGAGGGCCGACGCGGAGGCGGAAGCGAAGGCGAGGGCGGAGGCGGACGCGAAGGCGGACGCGAGCGCGAAGGCGGACGCGAAGGCGAGGGCGAAGGCGGCCGTGAAGAAGGCCGTCGCCGCGAAGCCGAAGAAGGTCGCAGCGAAGAAGAAGAGCGCGGCGAAGCCCAAGAAGGTCGCTGCCAAGAAGAAGAGCGCGGCGAAGCCCAAGAAGGTCGCCGCCAAGCCGAAGAAGGTGGCTGCCAAGAAGAAGGTGGCTGCGAAAAAGGCTGCTCCCGCCAAAAAGAAGGCAACCGCCAAGAAGAAGTGACGACGGGTCGCGCAACGCGCGAGGGGACGAGTGAGCGACAAGACCGAGGAAGCGACACCGAAGAAGCTCCGCAAGGCGCAGGAGGAAGGCGACAGCCCGATCTCCGCGTTCGCGAGCCAGTCGGTGGCTTTCCTCTGCGCCGTCGCGCTGGCGCCCGCCGCCATCGCTGCGCTGGCCTCGCGAACGACCACGGATCTGCGCGCAGCCATCGCGCACGCCGGTGACGTGACGACGGTGCCCGGCTTCGACCCGGTGCCCTTCGCCACCGCCGTCGTGACGCTGACGGTGCCGATCCTCGCTGCCGCTGCCGTCGCCGCGGCCGTCGCGTCGGTCGTGCAATCCGGCGGCATCATCGCAACGAAGCGCCTTCAGCCGAAGCTGGAGCGGCTCGACGTGATCGCCGGGTTCAAGAACCTCTTCTCGATGTCACGCGTCGTCGCCGTGCTCCGCGCCGCGCTCTTCGGAGCAGCGGTAGCCTGGTTCGCGTACTCGGCGCTACGCGATCACGCCGGCGACATCGCACGCACGACGGGTCGCCTTCCCGAAGCGGCAGCCGTCGCCGCGGTGATCGCGCTCGCCGTCGTCAAGCGCGCCGCCATCCTCGGCTTGTTCCTCGCCGTGCTCGACATCGTCGTCACGCGCCGCTCCTGGAGCAAGAAGCAGCGCATGTCGAAGGCCGACGTGAAGCGCGAGCACAAGGAGAGCGAAGGCGATCCGCAGCTCAAGGCCGCGCGCGACCGCGCTCATCACGAGATGCTGCAGGCGGCGACCATCGCCAACGTCCAGAAAGCGAGCGTACTGATCGTGAATCCCGTGCATATTGCATGTGCCCTCCGCTACGACGAAGAGGACGGCGACGAGGCGCCCGTGGTGGTGGCCTCCGGTCAGGGCGATTTCGCGGCGCGCATCGTCGACGCCGCGCGGGCCTACGGCGTGCCGGTGTTGCAGGACATCCCTCTCGCGCGCGCGCTCGTCGAGCTCGAGGTCGGTACCGCGATCCCCGAGGCGCTCTACGAAGCAGTCGCCGAGATCCTCCGCGAGGCGTGGTCCGCCGAAGACGAAGCGCGCTGAAGGCGCTCAGGGCGCGGCGTTGACGCGGAGGCGATCCGCCTCTTCGCGCCCCACGGACGTGTAGAGCTTGGCGAGGAACGCGAGGCACGCTTGCGCGCCGCGCTCGTCACCGACGTGCCGGGCGCGTGCGAGAGCATCCATGCCTTCGAGCAGCGCCTCCTGCGGGCGTCCCGCCACCGAGAGCGCAACGCCCAGCGCGAGCGACGTCTGGCAACGCAGCTTGTGGTCCCGCGGATCGAGCGCCGACCGCGTGCGCCGCAGCACGCGCAGCGCATCGCCGATGTCGCCACGTCCGAGGCGTGAGAGCGCGCGCAGTCGCTCGGTGAACATCGGGCTCTCGCCCGTGGCGCGCAGGCCGTCGACCCAGCGTTCGAGCGCAGCATTGTCCGCGCTGAGGAGCGCATCCTTCGCGAGCTCGCCGAGCCTCGACGCGATGTTCGCGCCGGAGGTCTGCGCATCCTCGGTCTCCACGGCATTTCCAGGCTCCACCGCGCGCAGGATGTCGTTCGTGGACATCGGCGCGAGCTCCATCTTCGCGATGGTGGGCGGCTCGGAGTCATGCGATGTGTCGACCTCGAACGGCGCCAGGTCCTCCGCGTTGTCGATGCCACGCGGCGGTGCGGGCTCGGCAATGCGGATCGACGGCACCCGCGAGCCCGGGATCACCGAGCGCGGCGGCGGCGCGGTCTTCGACTTCGGCGGCGGAACGCTCGGCGCACGCTCGAGGGCGTTGGCGAGCAGCTCCATCGCCGCCTCCTCGCACGACGGATCGGCGCGACGAGCGAACGCGATGAGCTGCGTGGTGCTGGCTTCGAGGCGTGCCGCTGCGGTTCCGCGCGCGGCGGCGAGGAGGATGCGCGCCGCCGCCGGACCGTCGCCCGCCTGCGCTGCGTGCCACGCCGCCTCGACGCGACCGAAGACGCCCTCCTCCTTCTGGATCACCTCCGCCGATGCGCGATGAAGCAGACGTCGCGCGTCGGCCTCGAGCAGTCCGGCCAGAGCCTCGCGATGCGTGCGTGACGGGAGCGCGACCCAGTCCTCTTGCGTGTCGACCAGCCAGCGCCCGCGGATCAGCTCCTCGAGCACCGCTTCGACGTCCAGCCGTTCGCCGGCGCGCTCGAGGATGGTACCGAGGCGCGTGACCTTCGCTTCGCCACCCAGCACGGCCACGAGGCAGAGCACCGTTCGACACGCGAGGCTCTCGTCACGCGCGCGCAGGAGGATCCACTCGGAGGCGCCGCGCACCTTGCCGCGACCCGACGCGCGCGAACGCGGCGAGGCCTTGTCGCCCTGCCAGCGTAGCTCGCCGGTCACGATGCCGTACGCGACCGACTCGACGACGCCGAGCGGGACATGCGCTGCGAGGCGCGCCCAACGACGGCGCGCGGTGGGGTCGAGTGCCTCGCTCGTACATCCGCCGGCGAGAGCTTCGGCGGCATCGCGGCTGAGCGGCGCGATCTCGATCTCGCTCGTCTTGGTCAGCGCAGCGAGCACCGACGGAACGCCACTTGTCGCGTCGAGCCGCGCGACGAGACCGAACGCCGCCGCCTTCATGTCCTGCGCAGCGCGCACGCATGCCTCGAGGGTCGCGGGGTCGACGCTCTTCGCGTCGTCGAGGAGGAGGAGGCCGGGCCCCTGCCCTTCCGTCTTCGGCCAGAGGAACGCGGTGATGAGGCGCGCGGCCATGTCGAGCGCGACACCATTGCCGGCGAGCAAAGACTCCAACGGATCGGCGAGCTCGAGGAGGAGTGGACTGAGCTCCCTCGTCACCGAACGCGCGAGCGCGCGACGTAGCGCGCCGAGCGGCTCGAAGGACGATCCCGACGGCACCACCACGAGGGCCTTCGCAGCACGACCCGCGAGCTCGCCGAGGTAACGAGTGCCGCCGGTACCGGGATCGGCGCGCAGGATGAGGAGCGAGCCGGGGTCGATCGTGGCAGGCGGCGGCGGAGCCCCGATCAGCGGAGCCACGCGCATGTGCGAGAGCTCCTCGACCGCCTCATGCCGCCAAGGGTGTGCCTGATCGAGGCGCACGCCACGGACGCGCAGCGTGCCCTCGCGTCCGATGCGCGTTCCTGCGGTGAGCAGCTCGCCCGCGCGTAGCGCCCGCAGGGTCTGCGCACACACGATCTCGCCGGGCTCCGCGACCGTCGAGAGCACCGAAGCCGCGACGAGCGCCGGTCCCCATGCGAGCTCGCTGCCGCGCAAGGCATCCCCGTGGAGCGGCTTCAGCTCGCCCTGCGCGACGCCGACGCTCCATCGCGCCTCGCCGGGAAGCGAGTCGTCGCCGGGCGAGGTCGCGAGCGAAATCGCCTGCGCGAGCTTCGCCGGATCGAACGAGAGCGAGATGCGATGCGCATCGAACGCGACGACCATCGCGCCGTGCACGCGCGCACGCGCTTCGAGAGCGCGTGCGCGATCGAGGAAGGTGCGCTGTGCGACTGTCGTGGATGCCGCTGCGGGGGCCGTAGCCGCCTCCCGGAAGCTGATGACGATCCGACCTTCCACGTGCGTCACCGAGTGCGTTACCGAGACCGACGTGCCGTTGCCTAGACGCGGATCCGCTTCTTCAAGGCCGCGAGCTCGTCGTCGATCTCGGAGTCCTACTTGGTGCCGCCGCCCTTGCCGTCGCCGCTGCCGCCGCGCTCGAGATCACGGAACTTCGCTTCGAGATCCTTCTCGGCCGGGCCCGCGCCGAGCGCGTCCTCGACCTCGGCCATCGCGAGGCCTTCCTGCTCGCGGCCTTCGATCTTCTCTTCCATCTTGCGGAAGTTGTCGAACGCGCTCGAGCCGCCACGTGCGCCGAGGCTCTCGGAGCCGCCGCCGCCGCGGGCCTGCTGCGCGCGCGCTGCGATGGTGCCCTTGCGGAGCTTCAGCTCGTCGAGCTTCTGCTCCATCCTTTCGAGCTCCTCTTTCATCTTGAGGGCGACGTCGCGCTGATCCTGACGCGCCTTCTCGACGTTCTCGTACTCGGACTCGGTGCGCTTCTTCTGCTTGAGGGCCTCGCGGGCCAGCGGCTCGTCCTCGCTCTTCAAGGCGAGCTCGGCGCGCTTCTCCCACTTGGCGACCTCGGACTTGAGGTCGTCCGACTTCTTCTTCAGCTGCTTCTCGGCAGCGACCGCGGCGATGACGTCCTGGCGGCCGGATTTCAGCTGCTCGCCCATCTCCTCGAGGTTGAGCTCGAGGAGCTTCTTGTCGTCTTCCGCCTTGTCGAGCATCGAGTTGACGTTGCTCGAGATGACCTTGCCCATACGGTCGAAGATGCCCATGCGCCCCCTATGATAAGGTCGGGATGCTCGCTCCGCCCGGGAAAAACACCCCCCGAAAAGCCGGAATAATCAGGAGATCCGCGATGGCCACCTGCAAGGAATGCGAGAACGAGGTCGAGTCGCTCGTCTCGGTCAAGGTCGAGGGCAAGGCGAAGAAGATGTGCGAGGACTGCGCGGACCGCGTTCGCGAGACCGCCGAGATCGCCGAAGAGAGCGAGTCCGTCGTGCAGAACATGATGGGCTTCAAGGGCCGTCGCTGAGCGAGGGCGTCATGTACGCCGACGATCGCGTGTAGCTTCCCTGCTCTTTCCGCGTCGTCGCACGATTCTTTTTCGTCCGAATTGCTGACATCCGGGGTGAATGGACGCGGTTGGCGCAGCGTCTACTCGGGCGCTCGGGCTTGGCTCTGCAAAGCGGCCCTGAGTGTCATCGGCTTCACCCTGCGTCCTCGCGCCCTCACGCGCGAGCGGCGCCCCTCGGAGGTTTGTCATGCGCTTCGTGATGTTCGCTTGCGGTGTTTCCTTGGCCGGCATTGCCCTCGTGACGGCGTGCTCGTCGCCTACGATCACGAGGCTCGACTTCGGAGACGGCGGCACGAGCGCCCTCAACCCGAGTCCCGGCACGAGCGGCGGAACCAGCGGCGCGACCAGCGGCGGCACGAGTGGCGGAACCAGCGGCGGCACCAGCGGAGCAACGGGCACGACGGCGTGCGACAAGGCCTGCGCGGCCGCCGCGAGCGCGAAGTGCTCCGGTCAATCGAGCTGCGTCTCCGACTGCCAGGCGCAGGAGTCGAAGGTCCCCGCCGGCTGCAAGACGGAATACGACGCCGCCCAAGCGTGCGCCGCAAAGTCCACCTCGTTCAAGTGTGACAGCAACGGCAAGGCGACGGTCTCGAGCGGCTGCGACACGGAGTCGACGGCGCTCATCACGTGCCTCACGAGCGGAGGCAGCAGCGGCTCCAGCGGCTCGAGCGGTAGCAGCGGCTCGAGCGGGTCGAGCGGCAGCAGCGGTTCGAGCGGCGGCGCCAATTGCGGCAACTTCACGACCGGCAGCGCGACCTGCGACGCGTGTCAGACGTCGAAGTGCTGCGCGCAAGGCGCCGCCTGCACGGCGAACGCGGCCTGCGGCAACATCATCGATTGCATGAGCACGATGAACTGCACGACGCAGGCGTGCGTCACGCAATGCGAGCAGGCCAACCCGACCGGCGCGGCCACCGAGCAGGCCTTCATCGGCTGCATGCAGAACAACTGCAGCGCAGCGTGCCAGTGAAGCTGGGCATCTAGAGCTGCCCGCGGCGCGCGGCTAGCCGAGCGTCGGCTAGCCGGCGTTGCGATTGAGGATGTGGATGGCGTGACCGAGGCCGTTCATCGCGGCCTCCATCATGCCCTCGCCGAGGGTCGGATGCGGGTGGATGGTGAGCCCGAGATCCTCGAGGAACGCGTGCATCTCGAGCGCGAGCGCACCTTCGCTGATGAGGTCGCTCGCCTCGGGGCCCACGATGTGGACGCCGAGCAGCTCCTTCGTCTTCTTGTCGGCGACCACCTTGAAGAAGCCCTCGGTCTCGTTCACCGCCATCGCGCGGCCGAGCGCGGCGAAGGGGAACTTGCCGATGCTCACTTCGATCCCCTTCTCCTTGGCTTGCGCTTCGGTGAGACCCGCGACCGCGATCTCCGGATCGGTGAAGATGGCCGCGGGGATCGCCACCCAGTCCTTCGCCGCCTTGTGGCCGGCGATGACCTCGGCAACGACCTCGCCTTCCTTGCTTGCTTTGTGCGCGAGCATCGGCATGCCGCTCACGTCGCCGATGGCGTAGACGCCGTCGACGTTCGTGCGACCGACGATGTCGGCGGGTACGAAGCCGCGCTCCACCTTCACGCCGATCTCCTCGAGACCGAGCCCGGCGCCGTTGGGGCGCATGCCGACGGCGACGAGCACCACGTCGGTGACGAGGGTGTCGAACTTGCCGCCACCCATGTCGACCTTCACGGCGAGCGAGCCGTCGGCGTTCTTCTCGTAGCCCTTGGCCATCGCGTTCTTGATGACCTTGGCGCCGTGCTTGACGAGCTTCTTCTCGACGACCGCGGTGCACTCGGGATCGACCCCGGGCAGGAGCGACGCTGTGGCCTCGACGACGGTGAGCTCCGAGCCGAGCTTCTGGTAGACCATGCCGAGCTCGAGCCCGATCACGCCGCCGCCGATGACGAGCAGGCGCTTCGGGACCTCGCGCAGGCTGACCGCTTCGCGCGCGCCGATGATCTGCTTGCCGTCGAACTTGAACGTCGGGATCTCGATGGTCGACGAGCCGGTGGCGATGACGATGGCCTTCGTCGCGGTGATGGTCTCGGTGGCGCCCTCGGCGTTCTTGACCTCGACGGTGCGCGGGCCGGTGACGCGGGCGTTGCCCATGACGAGCTCGACGCCGTTGCCCTTGAAGAGCCCGCGGACACCGCCGGTGAGCTTCTTCACGATGCCGGCCTTCCAGTCCTGCATCTTGTTCGAGTCGACCTCGAGGCCCTTGGACATGATGCCCATGGTGGCGCCGTGGTCCTTCACCTTCTCGTAGGTGTGGCTCGCCGCGATGAGAGCCTTGGAGGGCACGCAACCCCAGTTGAGGCAGACGCCGCCGACCTCCTCTTTCTCGACGCAGATGACCTTCTGCTTGAGCTGACCGAGACGGATGGAGCAGACGTAGCCGCCAGGGCCTCCGCCGATCACGACCACATCGCAGGTTCTGTTCGCCATGGTTCTCCTACGTCCTCATAGGGCCGCCTTCGCGACCGAGCGAGGGCCGATTTACCCGAACGTGAAGGGCGAAGCGAGCGCGAACGCGCGCGCGAGGAGAAAGCGGCGCTCAGCCGTGCGTCGGCGCGGGCGGGAGCGACATCAGGTCTTCGCGCTGCTCGCGGAGATGCTCCGGGACGGCCGCATAGACGTCGTCGAAGAGCGATTCGCGCGCGGGCGGCGCCATGGCCTCGACGGCGGTGACGGCGTCGCCGATCTCGGCCGCGAGCTCCTCGTCGAGCGCCTTCTCGTGCGCATCGTCGATCAAGCCGAGCAGCCGCAGGTGCTTCGCGAGGCGATCGACGGGGTCCTTCTTCTTCCAGGACTCGACCTCGGCATCGGTGCGGTACCGGGTCGGGTCGTCGCTCGTGGAGTGTGCGCCGATGCGATACGTGAGGGCCTCGACGAACGTCGGGCCTTCACCGCGTCGTGCGCGATCCGCGGCGTCGGAGAGAACCTTGTAGACTGCAAGCAAATCGTTGCCGTCGACGCGGATGCTGCGCATGCCGTACGCGCGTCCCTTGACGGCCAGCGTGCGCGACGCGGTCTGGCGCGCCGTCGGCACGCTGATCGACCAGTGGTTGTTCTGACAGACGAGCACCGCGGGGGCCTGGAACGTCGCGGCGAAGTGCATCGCCGTGTGGAAGTCGGGCTGGCTCGTCGCGCCGTCGCCGCAGAACCCGAACGCGACATTGGGCTCCTTGCGGAGCTTCATCGCCCACGCCGCGCCGACCGCCTGCGGGATCTGCGGTCCGATGCACGACGACCAGCTCACTTGGTGGACGCGCTTGCCCGACTGATGGCTCGGCATCTGCCGCCCCTTCGCGACGTCGCCCGAGTTGCCGAAGACCTGCGCGATGAACTCGCGGAGCGGAAAGCCGCGCACGAGCATCACGCTCTGCTCGCGCAGCGCGGGGAACACCCAGTCGTCCTGCTTCGTGACGAGGCCCGTCGCGATCGGGACGGCCTCCTGTCCCGTGCACGCGCCGTAGAAGCCGACGCGCCCTTGGCGCTGGAGCACGATCATCCGCGCATCGAGGAGCCGCAGCCGTCGCATGTGACGATAGGCGGAGAGGAGCACATCGGCGGGCACGTTCGGATCGACCGCCGGATCCGCGGAGCCGTCCTCACGCAGCACCGTGAAGAGCCCGACGTCGGGATCGGAATCGCGCAGCGTAGCGTTCGGCTCGGTGATCATCGGGCGCGCATCCTAGCGCACCCGCAGTCTCGTTTCAGCCACGCGGTCTCGAGTCACCGACGCGGTCTCGTTCACCCACCATCGAGGGCGCACGCGGCGTACCAGGCCGGCAAGCCCTGGATGCCGAGCTTGCATTGCTCGTTCGCCGGACAGCCGCCGGCACCGGCGCCGCCGTTCTGTACGCCCGCGTCGAACGGATTGACCGAGCCGGGGAGCAGACACGCGTAGTGACACACGCCGGCGTCGCCGCCGCCGAGGCAGATGAGGCCGTCCGCGCACTCGTTGCCGAACGTGCACGGCTGGCGATTGCCCTTACCGGCCGCGGTGACGCAGCTCGCGGTGCCGGCCATGTCCTCGACGAGACAGGTCTCGCCTGCCTTGCATGGCTCGACCTTGAACGGCTGGCAGCGCTGTCGGTACGTGCAGACCTGGTAGAGCTCGTTGCTCGTGGTCGGGTCGACGAGCGTCAGATCGCACGCGCCGGAGATGCCCTCGGGGTCGCTCTTCCCACAGTGCTGATCGTCGCCGGTACAGCACGCAGGCGAGCAGCGCGCGGTGGCGGTACCGCCGTCGGTGCACGCGCTGCCGACGCACGTGAGACCGGGCAGACACGGGTTGCCGTTGCCGTTGGGACAGCAGCTGCGACCGACGCCGAGCTGCTGGCTGCCCTGCACCGGCTGACAGAACGTGACGCCGTCGTTTCCGGTGGTGCACTCCTGTTGCGGAGGGCAGTCCTGGAGGACGATGTCGCACGCGCCCTTCGCGGCGGAGCAGTGGCCCCCGCCGGCGTCCACGACCGTCGCGTCCGGAGTGGTGACCGGCGCATCCTTGCCGGCCTCTGCAACCGGGGTGTCTGTCTCGGCGGTCGCGTCCGTGCCCGCGACGTCCGGCGAGCTCGTACTGCACGCCGCAAGGGCGATCCCCGCATCGGCCGCGAGGAAGGCGGCGAAGACGAGCGCACCTCGGCGGCGAAGCGTAAGCAAGCGCGTGATCATGGAGGTCACTCTAGCAAGCCCTCGGCCGGACCCCGAAGGACTGCGCGATCCGGGCCGAAATCTAGTTCGCGTCGGCGTCGGCGTCGCTTCCCGCGTCGGTGCCGGCTTCGGTCGCAGCGTCCGTTCCAGCGTCGACGATGGGCGTCGCGGTCGTCACGCACTGCACGCGAATCGAGTCGAAGGGAGAGCCGCAGATACCGTCGGCGCTCGGCCCCGGACAGTCGGTATGTGATTTCTGCTGGTACGTCAGGCACACGCTCATCCGCGCCCGCGACCGACATCCGTCGAGCTCGCTCGCGGACAAACACAGCGCGCACGCCTGGAACTCGCAATCCCATGCATTCTGCACGGCTTTTCCGCACGCCTCGTTGCCCGTGACGATCGCGTAGCAAGCGCCGACGTCGAACGTGACGACCTTCCCGGCGCGGACCGGCGCCGGAGGCCAGGTCTTGCCGTCGGCATCGCCGAACACGCAGTCGTGGCAGTCCGGGCTGCGGTTCTTCACGAACGTCTCGAGCTCCTCGTTCGTCGCCTTCGGATTCGCCGTGAGGAAGTCCTTCATCGCGGTGATGTCGGTGTCCTTGCAGATCCCCTCTTGCGGCGGGGTCGGCGGCTTCCAGCCGAGCGTGTCCGCACCGATGGGATCGTTGCTCGGACAGATCGGGACCGGCGTCGTATCGGTGGTGCTCGCCTCGGTCGGACCGGCCTCGAGCGGAGGAATCACGCTCGCCTCGTTGTCGGAGGAACAGGCGGACGCGGCGGCGCCCGCGCCGAGACCGCACGCCACGAGGCCGAGCCACCACGCGAAGAAGAGACCGCGGCGCGCGCTGCGAGGGCTATCGAAGACCATGGCTGCCAGCATCGCAGACGAATGCGTACGGCTGCCACAAAGGAAACCGCGCTTCTCGTCGCGCTGGGCTCGTACACCCGACTCGCGGCGAAGCGCTGGGCTCCTACGCCCGACTCGCGGCAAAGCGCGACGTCGTCAGTGCGTCGTGGCGTCGGACCCGGCGTCGACGACGGCGGGCGCGGCGGGCGCGGCGGACGCATCCGGCAGGGAGAAGTTCTCGATACTGGGCGGGTTCCGCCGTTCGAAGTGACGCGGCAGCGGCGCAACCTTGCGGTCGGTCAACGCCGTCGGCGGCGTCTCGGACGGAACCGGAGGGGAAGCCGCGTCATCCTTCGCGCACGAGGAGCATCCGGCGGCGGTCGTCGCGAGCAGCGCTGCTGCAATGCAGCAGGAAATGTTCACGATTTGCCTACGTGTCTCTCGAACGACGAACCCCGTTGCGGACCGCGGCGTATGACCGGCGAGTCCCGGGGTGATAATTTCGTAACGGTGGCAGCGCTCGCCTCGTCCTTCGCGCAAAATGCTTGGAAGGACGAGGCTTTACGCCGGGATCACGTCAGAGAGGGGGCGGTCGCCCCCGCTCGATCAATCCGCGCTCGGGTCGCAGTACTTGCCGTCGGCGAACGTGCGGCACTTGAGCAGCGCGCCGAGACCAGACGAGGCGGCGAGCGTTGCGCACGTGGTGTCGTCCGTGCACGGGAACGCGCAGCTACCGGCGACGTCGTCGGGCTGGCCCGTGAAGGCCGGCTTGCCCGCGCTGTCGACCGCGGGAAGCTTCGCCGTGCACTTCCAGCCTGCGAGCGCTGTATTACAGACCGCGTTGCCGCCAGCGCCGGTGACACAAGCGTGCGTGCAGATGCCCTTCTCCGCGTCGGGGCTGACGCCGCCGTCCGCATGGTTACCGGTCCGATTGCAGTTGCACTCGGCGGTGGTCGCGGCGCCGTTGCAGCCCGCGCCGACAGCCTTCGCGTAGACCGCCGGGGTCGCGACGCACAGGCCGTCTTCCTTCTGGCACTTGTTGCCCGTGGTGCCCTTGCAGTCGGTGTCTGCCTGGCAGGCGCCGAAGCAGAAGCCGAGCGCGGCCGTCTTCATCATCGCGTCGGTGCCGAGATACGCGATATTGCACTTGTTTCCGCCGGCGCAC
>JAXDMI010000939.1:0-4087 GCA_034666145.1 Myxococcales bacterium
GTTGTTGCCGCCATTGAATCGTCCGAACCTGTTCGCGAGCGCCATCGAGCTGGGCACTGCAGCCAGCAACACGACGGCGACGTGGCCGACGTTGCGCAGATCGAATGCGCCGACCTGGCACAAGAGCACGTACGCGACGGCGACGTTGAACCAGCCCCAGAGGACGTTCACCGTCGACGACGACATACCTTCGCCGCGCGGCTTGGCGAACGGGCTCTGGAAAGGGCGGCCCATCAATCCGCTGACCAAGTGCGGAATCGCATTCGTGAGGAATAGCCCGCCAATGAAATAGGAGACGTAGTGATACCAAATCATCGTAACGGACTCTCCTTCAGGTAACGGACGCCGACCATGGCGGCGGCGAGGCCCGCGGCCGCGCCCACACCGAGCGCCCAGCGCGGACCGAAGGCGTCGGCCACCCAACCGACGATGGGCGCGCCGATCGGAGTGCCACCGAGCGCAATGGCGAGGAAGATGGCCATCACGCGGCCGCGCATCGCGGGCTCGGTCGACAGCTGCAACGCGCTGTTCGCCGTGGTGGTGAACGTCTGCGCGGCGACGCCGATGATCATCAGTGCGAGGCAGAAGAGCGCATAGCGCGGCATCACCGCCGCCACCACGAGCCCGGCTCCGAAGACCGCGGCACCATAGCGGAGGAGCCCGACACGCGGCCGTGCTCGCCTCGCCGACAAGAGAGCGCCGGTGACCGATCCAATGGCCATGATCGAGGTCGCTAGTCCGTATTGGCCTGCGCCTTTGTGAAATACGCTGACCGACATCGTGGATATGAAGATTGGAAAATTGAGGCCGAACGTTCCGATCAGAAAGAGCATGAAGAGGATCGCTCTCAGGTCCGGCCGCCTCCAGACGTAACGAAAGCCGTCGGCGAGGCTCCCGGGCGTTCGCGCCGCTCTCGCGTTCGGACGAAGCTCGCTCGCGCGAAGCAGCAGCAGCGACCCGAGCACCGCAACGAACGATGCCCCGTTGATCAGGAACACCCATCCCGAGCCCACCGCGGCGACGAGGACGCCGGCGATGGCCGGTCCGACCATGCGCGCCGCGTTGAACGACGTGGAGCTCAGCGCGACCGCGTTCGACAGATCGGACTCCGGCACGAGCTCGGAGACGAACGTCTGGCGCGCCGGCGCATCGAATGCCGTGACGCAGCCCAGCAGGAACGCGAACACGTAGACGTGCCACAGCCGCACGAGGCCGCTCACGGTGAGGATGCCCAGCCCCAAGGCGAGCGCGCCCATCGCTGCCTGCGTCGCGAACAGGAGCTTGCGCCGGTCGAGGTGATCGGCAGCGAAGCCCGTCCAGGGCAGAAAGAGAACCTGCGGCCCGAACTGGAGCGCCATCACGATGCCCACGGCCTTCGCACTCTCGTGGGTGAGCTGCGTCAGGACGATCCAGTCCTGTGCCGTTCGCTGCATCCACGTGCCGATGTTCGACACGAACGACCCGACCGCCCACGTGCGGTAGTTGAAGCCTTTCAGCGAGCGAAACGTGCCCGCCGTCAGGGTCGTCGACGGCATTGATACTCCTCTGCACGTCGTGCGCCGCAACACGCATGAGCTCTACGAACGCGCTCTCCGCGGTGTAGAGCAGCTCTAGCAACCGGCGAAGCGGCAGTACTGCGCGCGCGTCGCCGACATGCTGTACGACGGCTGCCCGTAGCGGCCCGGCGGCAATGACGCCCACTCGTACGAGATGCGATTCATCGTGTTCGCGAACTCGGTCGCGGTGAGCGCGCGGCCGGTCGGGACGTTGGCGCCGCGACGCGATACGAGCTTCATGCCGCCGCGGTCCTGGTTGGCGGGGCCGAAGCTGCCGAGGCCGAGGCCGTTCCACGTCGTCGTGAGGAACTGATAGCGACCGGCGGCGGTCGAGCAATAGCCCCCCGAGCAGATGCGCAGGTTCGGGTGATGCGCGCAGCTCGCGAAGTAGTGATACGCGAACGTGACGTTGTATCCGTCCTGGCCGTGACCGCGCGTGCCTTCGGTGTACGCGATGGTGTCGAGCAACGCGCGATGCTTTCCGGGGACCGCGCCGGCCGCGAGCGACGACGCACACGAGCCGCCCGTGAGCTCCTCCGAGGTGGTGTCCGTCGGGGTGCCGTCGGCATTCGCGGCCGTGCTGTCGGTGGGGGCCGTGCAGCCCGCCGCACCAACCGTGGTCATGGCGCCGATCACGAGCATCCCGAGCGTGGTTCCGAAATTCATGGCTTCTCCTGCGTGGTCGTCGAGCGGCAATCGATCCTTCAAATCCGCGAGAGCGTCGTTCGCGCCGCTTCCATGGCCTCGACGCGAAGCTCTTCATCGAGCCCTTCGGCCGGCGGCATCGCCGCGACGCGCTTCGCGAAGCGCTCGACGGGCCCACGCGCGTGGCCGTCGCCCAGCTCTCCGAGCTTCTGCACGGCGAGCGTCTGCACGTGGAGCGCGATCTCTCCGCGATCGAGCGCGTTCCCGAGCGCATCGACCGCCTCGCGACCACCGACGTCGCCCAGTGCCTCGACGATGTTCGACACATTGCCGAGGACATCCGGACCGTCGCGCCTCAGCTCGTCACGAAGCCAGCGATCGAGCGTGCCGGCGGCGCCTTCGCGCTTCGCCCCCTCGGCGCTCGCTCCGAGGAGCGCGACGGCATGGATGACGGTAGGCGCGGTCTCGGGATCGCGCGCGAGCTCGAATTTCTCGAGGTCATCGAGCGTCTCGATGGCCGTGGCAGAGGCGGCTGCTTCGACGGCGGCGATGCGCGTGGCCTCGTCTTCGCTCGCGAGACCACGACGAAGCGCGGCGACGGCATCGACCGACGGCGACGTGTCGTCGCTCGGTCGCGCCGCCGCGTCCTTCGTCCGCGGAGACGTGCTCGGTCCCTTGGCGAACGGCGCATCATGCGGCGAGGCCACGTGGCCGGCGTTCTCGCTCGCGCCGTTGCCCGTCGCGCCCTCGGCATGTGAGGCATCGGGGGTGCGCGTGCGCGTCGAATGCACGAATGCATAGACGCCGAGCGCGGTCGCCGCGACGGCGAGGACGACGGCCATCGCCGTGCGCTGCTTTCGTTCGAGTCGAGGCATGACCGCGATCGCTCGTCAGCAGGCGTCATGCCACGACACCTGTTCATCACGACGACCGCGAGATTCCGCGATCGTCACGAACTTCGTGCGGGGTCTCGCCCATGTGGGTGCGCGATTCGTCGCGAGGCCGCGCGACCGCTCGCGACCTCCGGCTCGCGAAGATCTGCGATCCACCCCCAACGCCGCGCGTGGGCTGCTCCTCGAAGCCATCACCCGGCGTATCGACGCGCGGCAGGTCGCCCGTCTCTGCCCGTCTCTTGGCGCTGTCTTTTTCTACTTGGGCGGCTTCACGCTCGGCGCGCAGGTCGACGAGCCGGCGCCCACGATCAACATCCCCGTGTCCTGCACCACCACCGCGGACTTGTCGTCGGTCGGTGAGTACTGCGTGACGATGGAGTGGTTGTCGCCCGTGAAGATCCAGAAGTCGCCGCCCCACTGCGCGAACGCGAACGCCGCGTGGTCATTGACCGCGCTCGTTCGATAGACGACCTCGGTCGCGCCCGTCGTCTTGTTCAGACCGGCGACCACGCCGGAGCCCACGCTGAACGCGAAGAGCTTCGTGTCTTGACCGGTGAGCTCCGTTCGCCCGTACGTCAGCGAGCCCTTGAAGCTCAGATCGAAGGTCTTCGTATCGAGCGACGCGAGCCCGGCGCCGGAGACGAACAGCGTCTCGCCGTTCCCCGGGTCACCGTTCAGCGCGTAGCCCATGCCGAACGTCTCGAATCCCGTCTGGCCCGGCCGGAACGGGGTCGTCTTGCAGGTGGCATCGGCCGTGTCGACGGCGAAGAGACGGCCGTCGGTGTACTCGACCCACGCGGTGCCGTGACGATCGATCGCCATCGAGAACGTGCCGGCCGTCGTCGGGCACGCCACCTGTCCCACGCGCACGAACTTCAGCGTCTCGGGATAGAAGCGATAGAGCGCCTTGTCGGTGGCGAGGACGTAGATCTGCTTCGTCGTCTCCGCGCACTCCACGTCGTCGGGGATCGGCGACGTCATCGGGTTGAACGC
>JAXDMI010000940.1:0-6988 GCA_034666145.1 Myxococcales bacterium
TCGTGCGTGCATCCCGGGATCTGCGAGAACCTCGTCACCGATCACGCGCCGCTCATCCAGCTGATGAAGAAGGTGCGCAGCGAGAAGGGCATCAAGCGCGTCTTCATCGCATCGGGCGTTCGCTATGACCTCGCGGAGCGCAGCCCCGAGTTCATCGAGGAGCTCGCCAAGCATCACACCGGCGGTCAGCTCTCCGTCGCGCCCGAGCACAACGAGTCGGGCGTGCTCGACAAGATGAAGAAGCCGGGCATCGCGAGCTACGAGCGCTTCGCGCAGGCGTTCTGCCAGGCGAGCGAGAAGGCGGGCAAGGAGCAGTACCTCGTTCCGTACTTCATCTCCGGCCATCCCGGCTCGACGCTGAAAGACGCGGTCAGCCTCGCCGTCTATCTCAAGCAGAACGACATGCGCCCGCGCCAGGTGCAGGACTTCATCCCCACGCCGATGGCCATCGCCACCACCATGTTCTACACGGGCCTCGACCCGCTGACCGGCGAACCCGTGTATACTGCACGCGACATGCGCGAGAAGCGCATGATGAAGGCGCTGATCTTCTACTGGGACGCGCAGCACTGGCCGCTCGCGCGCGAGGCCTTGAAGAAGGCGGGCCGCGCCGATCTCATCGGGCGCCATCCCGGCGCGCTGGTTCCGCCGGAGGGCGCTGCGGATCGCGTCGCCGCGGAGGTCGCGCAGCGCGCGGGCGGCGCGCGTCCTGGTGCACGACCTGGCGGCCGACCCGGCGCACGACCCGAGGGCCCCAAGCCGACGTACGGTCGCGGCCCGCGCCGTCGCTGAGAGCGCTCCGCATTCTGGGCTACGATCGGCGCTCATGGGGGCTGCCACGACCGCGAAGGCCACGAAGACTTCGACGTTCCGCTGCGATCGTTGCGATCGCAACTTCGTCGAGTCCGAGCTGCGCCAGCTCCGCGCCGGTAGCGGCTTCATCCAGGTGTGTCCGCTGTGTGGGGATCCTCCGCGCCTCGAGGTGTCGCGCGCCTCGCGTTCGCTGCCCGAGCTTCTCGCCGGCGCCTTCACGTATCCGTTTCGAGGCACCACGCTCATGTGGGTCGCCGTCGTTCTCGTCGCGACCACCGTGTTGCGGTTCGTTCCGCTCGTCGGTTGGCTCATCGCGCTGTCGGCGGAGCTCGGCTTCCTGTTCGCGGTGCTGAGGTCGACCGCGGAAGGGCAGGCCGAGATGAACGTCGAGGCCTCCGACCTCGCCGACTACGGCCTGTGGTTCCGTCCGCTCGTCAAGTATGTCGGCGCGTTCGCGATCTCGTTCCTGCCCATGATGGGTATGCAGGTCGCGCTCGACGCCGGCGTCTTCGGATCGGCAGGTCCGAGCCTCGCGTGGCTCCTCTACGTGCTCGGTGCTGTCGGCGTCCTGTATTTCCCGGCTGCGCTCGTGGTCGCGGCGCACTCCGACGGTTGCCTTGGTGTCTTGAATCCGGTGGCAGGGATCTCCTTCATCGCGCGCATCCCGGGGCCCTACGCGATCACTGTCGCCTTTCTCGCCGTGGCGGTAGGCGCCGGCGTCGGGATGACGGCCACTGCCGCCGACCTCGATGTGCCGGTCATCGGTATCGTCGCGCGGAGCATCGCGGCGCTCTATGCGCCGCTCGTTGCCATGCGGATGCTCGGCCTCCTCATGGAGGAGCACGCCGAGGAACTGTGAAGTGTTCGCTTCCTGACGCCAGTGGTGTGGCGGCAGCGCGAGGATCCCTGCCGCGCCGTGGCATTCGGCCCAAGGGAAACCGACGGAAGGCCGCTTTTCGCGGACCGCTGGAGGTAACGCTGCGGTGATCGGTCGCGGAAGCGCGAGGCACGAGAGCTGCAGTCACCTCGAGCATGAACTCCTCTGCTCGCACCCTCGCCGCTTCATGTGTCGTCGCTCTGATCGCCGCAATGGCGACGGGCTGCGGCGGTCCTCCGAAGGTCGAGTCGGCGAAGGGCGAGCGACTCCCGGCCAACGGTGCGCCAGGCGTCGCTGCGTCGGCGCTCCCTTCGAAGTCCATCGCGCGTGACGAATGGGACAAGCTCGTCGGTGAGCGCATCAAGCCCACGTGCGACGGCAAGGAAGGGGTTCGCACCGCCGATGCCGGCAACCTCGAGGGGGCCGGAAAGATCATCGGGACGTGGACGCAGTTCAGCTCGACGAAGGCGAAGTCGCGCACCGGCGACGGCAAGGTCGTCGGCGAAGGCAAGGAGCCGACGCGCACCGTCGATTCGCTCGGCATGACGTGCGCGGCCGGCGGCAGCACACTCCAGGTGAACGGGGTCCTCTATCCGTTCGACGTCGCGTGGGTGAAGACCGGCAAGGGCAAGGCGAAGACGCTCGACGGCAGCGAAGGCGCGGGCGAGTTCGCGATGATTCAGGCGCTCTCGTACAAGGACAAGCGCGTCGTGTTCGCGAAGGTCTACGTGCCGAGCGACGCCAACGACGACACCGACGACACGGTCATCATCTCGAGCCTCGCCAACTACCTCCCCGAGAACCCCGACGAGCCGGTGGTCCGCGTGGTGAGCGATCGCGAGGACCCCAAGTTCGAGACGTTCGTCTTCTCGAAGGGCGAGACCGAGGGCCTCTCGTTCCAGGTCCCCCAGCAGGACGCGCTCGGTCGGGCGCGCTTCCTCTCCGTCGGCACGTTCGAGATCGCGGGAAGCGACCTCGAGGACAAGCGCGGCGGTCGCGGCGGCAAGCCGCGTCGCTGAGCAGCAGCATTTCGCGGTCGTGTATGATGCGACCGTGAAGAACGCCACCGTTGCCGAGGTCATCGCGCTCCTCGAAGAGCAGATCGCCCGCGAGCCCGGCGGTGCCATCGCCGTCGACGGCGACGGCACGCTGTGGTCCGGAGACGTCGGCGAGGATCTCTTCGAGGCGCTCCTCGAGGACGGCGCGATCTCCGCGACCGCGCACGAGGCGCTCGTGCGCGAGGCGGCCGCCGAGAAGCTCGACACCGACGGCGGCGCGGTCGCCGTCGCGCGGCGCATCCACGTCGCGTATCTCGCCGGTACGTTCCCCGAGGAGCGTGTCTGCGAGATCATGACGTGGATCTTCGCGGGCTGGACGCCCGACGAGGCCGACGCATTCGCCGATCGTGTGCTGGTGAAGGTCGGGCTCGAGGCGCGCCTCCATGCCGAGACGTTGAAGATCGTCGCGTGGGCCCGCGAGAAGAACGTGACGACGTTCCTGGTGAGCGCATCGCCGCGCAACGTGGTCGAGCAGGCGGCGCGTCGTGTCGCGATCGATCACGCGCATGTCGCGTCGGCGACGGAGGAGCGTGATTCCAAGGGTTTCATCACGGCGAGCGTGGTGCGCCCGATCCCGTACGGTCCGGGCAAGGTCATGCACCTCCGCGCGAAGCTCGGAGCGCGCCCGCTCTACGCTGCGTTCGGCGACAACGCCTTCGACGTCGCGATGCTCCGCGAAGCGCGCATCCCCGTCGCGATCCGCCCGAAACCACGCCTGGTCGAACGCGCCGCCGAGGTCCCAGGCCTCCTCCTCCTCGAGCGCCTGTAACCGCTCCCGACCCAGGGTCATTTCAGTCCCTCCGGACCCAGGGTCATTTATCTCGTCAGGGATAAATGACCCTGGGTCGGGAACCGCCGAATGACCCTGGGTCATGGGACGACCCTGGGTTAGGTGCGCTTGGCGGAGAGGGCTTCTTCGGCGAGGTCGTCGAGGGACATCAGGCGTGCGCGGGTCAGCTCGGCTTCGGTCGCGAGATGCTCCATGAAGCGCGGTTCGGCGCCCACGACTCGCGCTACGAGCTCTTTGCCGCGACGGCCCATCCACGGTTGGTTGTAGAGCGTCATCATCGATGACCAGAACTTCACCAGCGGGAGCGCATCGAGGCCCGGACGCGTGCCGAGCAGCTGCATGCGCTTGAACGCTTCGCGAAGGCGCGCACCCGTCGGATCGATCCGGTCCATCGGACCGAAGAACACGTCGCGGAAGAACGGGCGGCCCAGCGCCGTCATCGCCACGAACGTCTGCGCCGCCACCGCCTGCTCGCGCAGCGAGGTCTTCGGCTTGACGCGACGCTTGTACTCGTCGGACGCGTAGAACCCGACCATGAAGTAGTCGATCGCGATGTGCCGCGACTCGTCACGGTTGATCAGCTCCATCGCCTGCGCGCTCAGCGGGTCGGCGACGAAGTCGTCGATCGAACGAAGCAGCGCGATGTCGAGGATCAGCTCGCCCGACGTGATGTACGCGTTCGCCACGTCGTCGGCGAGGTGGTGGATGGCATCGACGAATTGCGGGAAGAAGCGCTCGAGGCTCCGGCTCGGCCGATAGGTCTTCAGGCGACGCACGTCGTAGTGATCGGCGAGCATCTGCGCCACGTGCGAGTGACGCATCTCGTCCACCACGAACGTCGCGTAGATCTCCTTCAGCACCGGATCCGCGACGCGACGCTGCTGCTCGACGAACAGCGCTCCGGCCAGACGCTCGATCTGCGCCATGTCGGTGAAGTACTGGACCACCGAGCGCTCGTCGTCCGCCGACATCGCGCGCGGCGTCTGCGACCAGTCGAGATCGCCGACGTTCCATTGCCCATCGCGGCACATCCCGAGCATCCGCTGGAGGTCCATCGCTAGCTTCCTCGGTCTCGCCACACAGTGTAGCGGAGGCCCGTGTATGATGGACCCGTGACCGATCGCGATCGCAGCGAGCTCGAAGCCCTGCGTACGCGCGTCGCCAATCAGGCCGCGTCGCTCGCCGAGACCGTCAACGAAGGCTTCGACGATTTCCACATGGGCGCCGGCGATTACGTCGTCGAGCTCTCGATGCCCGACGGTCCGTCGACCGGCGGCGGCGCGCAGGCGCGGCAGAACGTCCGGCTCGTCCCGCGTCGCAAGGGCTACGCGATCGTCATCGCCGGCACCGTCGATCCCGTTACCTCGACCGCAGAGCTGCGCACGTTCGAGCACGTCGCCGTCCTCCACGAGGTGCGCTTCCAGCGCCCGCTCGAGATCACCGGCGAGGAGTACGCCGACTTCCTCGCGAAGGCCGATGTCGTGCTGAACCTCGCGCGAATCAAGGCCGCACGCATCGGTCCGCCACCGGAGCTCCTGGCGCAGCGCAGGGCACGAAAGCGTATCTCCATGCCGCTCTTGCTCGTGTTCTTCGTGGTCATGATCCTCGCGGCCATCGTGGTGTATCGCGTCGCGCTGACGCTCAAACACGGCTAGGATGCCCTGCGATGGTGCGTGAGCGTGAGCCCGACGTCGAGGCCCTCCGAACGCGCATGGCCCGCAAGTTCACGACGCTCGCCGACGAGGTCACCGAGTGCTTCGAGGGCTTCTACGTCGGCGGCGGCGATTACGTCGTCGAGCTCCTCGCGCCGGAAGGGCAGACCACCGGCGCCGGCAAGCAGCAACTCCAGCACCTCCGTCTGCGCCCGCGCCGTCAGGGCTACGCGAACGTCATCGCCGGGAGCGTCAACCCCATCGAGAAGCACGCCGAGCTACGCACGTTCGAGCACGCGTTCCTCGTCCACGAGATCCGCTTCAAGAAGCCCCTCGAGATCACGGCGCAGGAGTGGGAGCAGCTGCTGCGTAAGGCCGAGGATGTCCTACAGCTCGCGAACATCGAGAGCGCGCGCGTTGGGCCTTCGCCGGATCTGCTGCGCGACGCTCGTCAGACCAAGAGCGGCCGGCGCGTGTCACCGGCGGCGCTCACTCTGTTCCTCCTCGTGATGGTCCTGGCCACGGGCGTCGCAGCGCTGGTGGTCCGGAAGGTCATGGCCTCGCGGGCCCGTCCGCCTGACGCGACGCACGTGCCAACCGAGCCCAGCCCTCCGCGCGGCCCCGAATAAAGCCCGGAATCGCTTGAAAGCAGCCGGGTCCCGACACTACAACGAGGGCTCGGATTTTTAGCGATCGCCTGGGAGCCGTACATGGACTTCGACCTCACCGAAGAGCAACGTCTGGTTCGTGACACGGCGCGTGACTTCGCGACGCGTGAGATCGCGCCGAAGGCCGCCGAGATCGACAAGAGCGGCCGCTGGCCCGCCGAGGTGGTCGCGAAGATGGGCGAGCTCGGCTTCCTCGGGATGGCGATCCCAGAGGAGTACGGCGGCGCCGGCCTCGACAATCTCTCCTACTCGCTCGTGATGGAGGAGATCAGCGCGGCGTGCGCCTCGTGCGGCGTCATCATGAGCGTGAACAACTCGCTCTTCTGCGACCCGATCTACAAGTTCGGCACCGACGCGCAGAAGAAGGAGGTGCTCACCGCGTGCGCCTCCGGCAAGAAGCTCGGCTGCTTCGGGCTCACCGAGCCGATGAGCGGCTCCGACGCGCAGACCATGGCGACCAGCGCCGAGAAGACCGCGGACGGCTGGGTCATCAACGGCGCGAAGAACTGGATCACCAACGGTCCGCACGCCGACTACATCCTCGTGTTCTGCGTCACCGAGCGTCCCGCCGCCGCCGGCGCGAAGATCAAGCACACCGCGTTTCTCGTGCCGAAGGGCACGCCCGGCTACACGCAGGCCAAGCCCGATCACAAGCTCGGCATCCACGGCGCGCACTCGTGCACGGTGTTCTTCGAGAACTGCAAGGTGCCGGACAGCGCCGTCGTCGGCAACGTCGGCGAAGGCTTCAAGGTGGCGATGGCCACGCTCGACGGGGGACGCATCGGCATCGCCTCGCAGGCGCTCGGCATCGCGAAGGCGTCGCTCGACGTCTCCGTCGCCTACTCGAAGGAGCGCAAGAGCTTCGGCGTCCCGATCTCGCAGCACCAGGCCATCCAGTTCATGCTGAGCGACATGGCGACGGAGCTCGACGCCGCGCGCCTGCTCACGTGGCGCGCCGCGATCATGAAGGACGCGAAGGGGCGCCACTCGATGCAGAGCGCCGAGGCCAAGCTCTACGCGAGCGAGATGGCGACGCGCGTGGCGCACAAGGCGATCCAGATCCACGGCGGCTACGGCTACTCCGCGGAGTTCCCCGTGGAGCGCCACTATCGCGATGCACGCATCACCGA
>JAXDMI010000941.1:0-16234 GCA_034666145.1 Myxococcales bacterium
CGGAAGAAGAAGAGCGACGCGTCGTCGATCTCGATCGATCGAGAGAAATGACAACCGACGCCTGCGGCGCTGGATGACCGTCGCGCACCTCCGCTCACGGAAATGAGACCGCCGAGAGCCTTATCTCGATCGGGATGATAGGCTTCTCAGCGAAGGAGGCACCGTGGCTAGAAATCCCGCCTTGAATCATTCGACCTCGCCGGAGGAAACGCAGGAGCGACGGACCATCTCCGGCACGCAGCGCATCAATCTTCGGCGTGACGTTCCCGAGAGCGACGATCGTGAGAGCGATCATGCAGGCGCTCCCGTGCGCGCCTCGCGCGCGCCGACGTTGCCCGCGCCGGCGTTGCTGCCTTCGATCGATCTCCTCGAGAGCGCCGAGAAGAACGCCGCGGCGGTCGTCGCGCGCACGAAGGAGGTGTCGACCGGCGTCGGCGACGCTCTGCTGTTGTTCGTCGCGCTGGTGGTCGCCGCGGGCGCGGTCACGTGGTTCGCGACGCTCTTCTTCCCATGACGTCGTGCCCATGACGTCGTGAGCCGGTCACGGCTGTGACCGCCTCCGCCACCCATGTTGGCGTGCGCGGCGCGCACGTTGCGTGACTAAGCGCTGATTCACGTGTCCGGCGTCAGGAAGCAAGGCGGGCATTCGCTTTGCAACCCGGCCTCTCGCGAGGAGTGCGCCGACCGCATGAACAATTTCCAGCTCGAGAGTTTCCTGGCGTCCGTGGACCTGCCGCTCCTTGCGGAGTCCGTCCGTAAGAGCTGGGGATGGCTGGAGTCCATCCGTGACCTTCGTCCTTTCGCGCTCACGCTCGCCGGTGACGTTCTCCTCATCGATCGAAGCAATGCCATCATGTTCCTCGACACCAAGTATGGCGTCGTGGAGCGCATTGCTTCCGGCATCGACACACTTCGCACGCGCCTCGAGCGCCGGGAGTTCGCGCGATCGATCGTGCGCATGGATCTCGTGCTCGAGGTGCGCTCACGACAGATCAGCGCGAAGCACAACCAGTGCTTTGCCTTCGAGCTCTCGCCGCACGTAGGCGGGCTCGTCCGAACCGACGGCGTGCGCGCGGTCGATTTTCGGGTCCATCTCGACGTCCTTGGCCAGCTGGCCCGAGGCCTCCAAGAGCTACCCGGCGGTCAGGAGCTCATGCAGTCGCGCGAGGCGTGAGCGTCACGCGAGCACGCGGAGCTCTCGTCGCGTCGCAGGATCCCAGATGCGGACCGTGCCGTCCTGGCTCGCAGACGCGAGGAAACGACCATCGGGGCTGAAGGCCACCCACGTGATCAGCGCTTCGTGGCCGAGCAGCGGCTCACCGATGGCGCGGCCGCTCAGCGTGCTCGAGGCTGCAGTCACGTCCCACAGTCGGACGGCGCGCTCGTCGCCCGGATGACCGCTCGCCGACGCGAGCATCTTTCCGCCGGGGTGGAACGCGACGCATTGCACCCAGTCGGTGTGACCGAGCAGCGGCTCTCCGCGCGCCTCGCCGGTCGAGCCGTCCCACAAGCGAACGGTGCCGTCGTCGCTCGCCGACGCCACGAGCGAGCCATCTGGACTGAACGCGACCCAGCGCACGAAGAGGCTGTGACCGGTGATCGGCGGCGTGATCGGCTCGCCGAGGATCGCGTCCCAGAGCCGAAGCGTCGCGTCCTTGCTCGCGGTCGCGAGCCGCTTGCCGTCGGAGGAGTACGCGACGCAACGGACCGCGTCCTTGTGACCGCGCAGCACGCGCGGGGGCTTGGGATCGCCGCGACCGATGGCAGCGACGTCCCAGAGGCGCACGGTTCCGTCACGGCTCGCCGAGGCGAGCGTCGCTCCGTCCGGGCTGAACACCGCGGAGCGCACCACGTCGGTGTGTCCGTCGAGCGGCTCGCCGATGGCCTCGCCGGTCTGCGCCGACCACAAGCGGATCGTGTGATCGAAGCCCGACGACGCGAGCGTTCGACCGTCGGGGCTGAACGCTGCCATGAGCGCGGCGTCGACGTGACCGACGAGGGCCGGACCACGCGGTGTTCCGGCCTCGGGATCCCACAGGCGCAGCGCACCGTTCCGATACGCGACGGCGAGCGTGCGACTGTCGGGGCTGAACGCGACGGCGCTCGCGACGGGATGCTGTCGGCCTTGAACCCGACCCTTCGGCGTGCGCGTGTCGAGATCCCAGAGTCGAAGCGCGAAGTCCCATCCTCCCGAAGCGAGCGTGCGTCGGTCGGGGCTCGCGCAGATCGAGTAGATGGGACCGAGCTTGTCGGCGAGCGTCGTCGAGCTCGGGGCATGCGTCGCGGTCGCGCTGCGCGCGTCCCACGCGCGGATGGAGCCGTCCCAGCTCGCGGAGAACAGCACGTCATCGAGGCCGAACGCGAGCGAGAGCACGACGTCCTCGTGTCCCTCGAAGGGCGGCGCGAGGCGCTCGCCGCTGCGCGCATCCCACAAGGCGATGTGATGATCGTGGCTCGCGGTCGCGAGACGTGCGCCGTCGCTCGTGAAGGCGATGGCGTGACGCGCGCCGGGCCTGCGCAACAGCGAGTCCGTCGCGAGATCGAGCGTGCGCACCGCGGTCCACGTGGCCGCGGGATCGAGCGCGGCGCGTGACCACAAGATTGCCTTGCCGTCCTCGCTCGCCGACGCGAGCGCGAGGCCGTCGGGACGAAAACCGATCGCGTAGATCGACGACGCATGCGCAGCGAGCTCGCCGACCGCCGCGCCGGTCGAGCCGTCCCAGAAGCGCAGCGTGCCGTCTTTTCCGGCCGATGCGAGCGTCTGACCGTCCGGGCTCCAGAGCGCGCTGAACACGTCGCCGCGATGACCGACGAGAGGAGGCGCGAGCGGCCTGCCGCTGAACGAATCGAGCAGCACGATGGTGCCGTCGCGGCTCGCCGTCGCGACGCGCTTGTTGTCGGGGGCGTAGGCGATCGACCAGACGTGTCCCATGCGCCCGTCGTGGACGGGGATCGGCGGCGTCAGCGGATCGGCGCTGTCACCGCGCCAGAAGCGGATCGTGCCGTCGCGATTGGCGGAAGCGACCGTGTCACCGAGCGGGCTGAAGGCAACCGCCTGCACGCGAAAGCTGGCGTTCCCGCCGCCGCCACCGCCACCACCGCCACCGCCGCCGCCGCCACCGCCACCGCCGCCGCCACCGCGTGTCGGGCCGTTCATCCGACGAGCGTAGCGCGTATCAATTTTTTCGAGTCAATGCCGTGGTCGGGGCGCCACGGAGGAGTGGCGCTGCGAGCCGGGATCGCGGCACACCGGGCACGCGAAGCCTCCGTGCTGCTGCGTTGTCCAGCCGAGCGCCACCACCGTCTTCAGCGCATCTTCGATGAGGCCTTCGACGACGGGCGACGAACGATGGCACGTGTCGCAGCACGCTTGAAAATGCCGTTTGTCGATCCGATGGAGCGTGGCCACTTCCACCGCGCGTCCAGGCGTGAAGACCACGGGCGGAGCGTCGAATCTCGTGCTCATCCGGAGTCGAGGGAGCCGGCGGGTCGGCTTCGCGGCCGCGAGGACGCGTTCGAGAAACGACGTCAGAGCGATCCCGGCGCACGGCTTGACGACGAACGCGTCGGCGCCGGCTGCCGTCGCGCCGTCCATGGTTTCGGGATCCGAGAACGCCGTCAGAACGACGACGGGAACGGCGGCCATCGGCGACACGCCCTTCCACTTCTTCAAGAGGTCGAGGCCGTTGCCGTCAGGGAGACGGCAGTCGAGCACGACGATCGACGGGAGGCGGCGCTCGACACGCGTCTCCGCTTCCGCCAGCGTACGCGCGGGTTCCACGGCGTACCCCGCATGCCTCAGCGTGGTCGTGTAGATGATGCTTGCGTCCTCGTCGTCCTCGACGACGAGGACGCGCTTCCGATCGGCAGGCAAGCCCACGACCAGCAGCTGAAGCAAGACTTGCCGCATCACACTCGGGATAGTTGTGGCGCGCGCCGCCGCAGATATCCGAGGTGGTTGTGGCGAAAGGGCAGCCGCGGGTGAGCGCACCGGCCGGCGCGCCACATGGTCACGGCGATTATCGCGTACGAAGTTTGTCAGAACGTAACGCGCGCGGCAGGGCTCACCGTTCTCGGTCGCCGGCCTTGCGCGGCGTTACTCGAGGGATTGGCGTCTTCGCATACACGCCGCTCCGCGAGGGACTTCGAAGAAAGTCCGCCTCGGAAACGCCCGCCGAACGAAGGATGGCGCGCAGCATCGGCGGTTCGATGGTGACGTGCGGAACGATCACCCGTCGATCGTTCTTACGAAGAAGCGTCATACCGACGCCGGTCTGGCCGATGACGAAGCCGAGGTCGGTGAGGCGCTTCACGCAGGCGTCTGCCGTAAAATTCGAAGCATCCACGCGTCCCAACGTTGCGAGCGTCGTGCCACGCGAGAGGGGATGGCGGCCGGTAGCTGCGCAGCTGCGGCGAGACGGCCATGGTCCTGCCGATGTGGCGCGTCGCGCGATCACGGTCGCGTCACAGACACGACGAGCCGCACGTTCCGGTCACGCACGTGTTGTACGCGGTCCACTTCGTCACCGCGGCCGGATGATTCGCGGCGCATGCGGCCTGGCAGGCGCTCTTGCCGCCGCCGCCGCCGTCACCGCCGCCGTCTCCCGCGCCGCCACCACCACCACCGCCGCCACCGCCACCACCACCGCCACCACCGCCACCACCGCCGCCACCACCGCCGCCGCCGCCACCACCGCCACCCGCGGGAGGCGTCGCTTCCGCCGCGACCCACTTGTTGATCGCGGTGACCTGCGCCGTCGTCAGCGCGGGACCTTCGTGCGCGCCCTTGAGGAGCAGCCCGCTACCGGCCTTGTCGAAGCCTTGGATCTTGAACATCGGATACGTGAGCGCCGCCGTCGTTCCGAAGAACTGCGGGCCGGGACCGACCTGACCGTGACAGCCGGCGCACGTGTTCGAGAGCGTCGGATAAACGTCGGTCGTGAAGATCGCCATCGCCGCGGCGTTGGTCACGGTGCCGGTGCCGCCGTCCGTGGTGGTCGTCGGGCCGGTGCCGCCACACGCGGCCATGCACGTCTGCAGCGCAGCGCAGTCCGGGTTGCCCTTGAAGCACGCGATCGTCGCCTGACAGCAGCCGTCCGCGCTCATGCACGTGTTGCAGGCGGGCTTCTCGAAATCGAGACCGACCTTGCCGAGGCACGTGTTGCTCTGTGTGCCGGAGCTCGTGGGCGTGGAGCCCGTGTCCGTCGCCGCGGTGTCGCCGGCGGCTGCGCCGGTCCCGTCATCGGGAGCGAGGCCGCTCGGCGGGGCCGAGGAGCACGCGACCGCCGCGACGACCAGCAACGAACCGGGCAAAAGCAGGATTCCAAACCGCATCCGGCCACCCGAAGCACGACCCGTGCCCCGCTCGCTGCCGCCGAAACTCGCCCTCTGCGGGTACGCGGAAAAAGGCCCACATCGGCGCCTGGATCGCGACGACGGCCTCATGGGATCCAGCAAAGGCGTCGAGGCGCAGGCTGTTGCTCAACCGAGCAGCAGGGCCAGACCGAGCACCGGAAGGCAGACCACGAAGAGGATCAGACAGAAGCCCATGATGTCTCGCGCCCGCAATCCCATGAGGCCTAGCAGCGGCAAGCTCCAGAACGGCTGGTACATGTTGCCGAGCATGTTGCCGTACGCGACGGCCATCGTGATCTTGCCGTAAGGCACGCCGAGCTGCTGCGCGGCTTGCAGCATCACCGGTCCTTCGACCGCCCACTCGCCCGCGCCCGAGGGCACGAAGCTCTTCGTGAGGATCGATGCGAGGAACGTGAAGAACGGCAACGTGTGCGCCGACGCCGACGCGACGAAGACGTGCGCGATGCTCGTCGAGAGCCCCGTGAGCTTCATCACCTCGAGGATGCCGCCGTAGAACGGGAACTGCAGCACGATGCCGGAGACGCCGCGCACGCTCTGCGCGATGGCGCGTCCGTACGCGACCGGGCTCTCGTGCAGGATCATCCCGAGCATCAAGAACGTGCAGTTGACGACGTTGTGATTGAGATCGAAGCCGTGCTCGCGCAGGTAGCGCCACAGGAACGATAGACCGATCGCGCCGGTGAGGAACGTCAGCACACGCGTGCGATCGAGCCACTCGGCGGGCGTGCTCGGTGGCTCGTTCTTCTCGCGCGCGTCGCGTGCGTCGTCGGGCGGAGCGGGGATGGCATCGAGGTCGGGCGGCACGATGCCCTCCTTCGGATGCATCGCCACGATGAGCGGCGGCACGATCAGGAAGAGCACGCCGCACGCGATGAGGTTGTACGGCGCGAAGATGGTCTCGGTGAGCGGCACCTTCGCGCCGCCCTTCAAGCCGGCGCCGAGCACGTCGCTCACGAAGTTCTTCTCGGTGTTCATGAGAAGAGGAGCGCTCGCGGTGAGGCCCGCATGCCAGAGGAGCATCGACGTGTACGCGCCGGTGCCGAGGAGCGCGTAGTGGATCTTCACGCCGCGCAGCGCGAGCGACCGCCCGACCTCGCGCGCGAGCAGCGCGCTCGAGACGAGACCGAAGCCCCAGTGGATCCAGCCCGTGACGAGCGCGAACACGGTGACGAGCAGGAGCGCTTGCGTCGCGGTGCGCGGCAGCGCCGTGAGCCGCGCCAGCAGGCGTCGCGCGGGCGGGCTCGCTGCGATCGCTTCGCCGGTGACCACGATGAGGATGATCTGCAGACCGAACTTCAGGATCTCGGGATTGCCGAAACCCTCGGTCCACGCCTTCACGAGCGCGGAGCTCTTGCCGAGCAGCGTCGCTCCGCTCTCGCCCGGCACGGCGGGCATCACCGCGAGCCCCAGGCCGAGCGCGACGAGCGTGAGGAGCAGGACGAGCACGAACGGGTCCGGCATGTACCGGCGGACGACGCGCTCCGCCGCAGCACCTGCGCGCGCAAAAACGCCGACGAACGAGTCGCTCTTCACGGCCTCGGACTCTAGTATCGAACGCCACGATGCGTCGACCCGCGCTGGCGCTTCATTTCGGCTCGGGTCTCGCCTTCGCGGTCGCGATCCTCGCCGTGCCGTTCGCCGCCCGCGCCGACGTCGGTCCGCTCAGCAAGCCGAAGAAGGACGACCGAACCGTCGAGCCGCCGAAGTTCCCCGCCTCGGTCGACGATCTCTCGGCGCCGCGTCTTCCGCCGCCGTTCGTGCTCCCCGAGCTCTCGCATCCGTCGTGGGACGTCGCGCTGGGATGGCTCGTCGGCGTGGCGTCTCCGGAGCGCGCGGATCGCACGACGCCGGCGCTCGGCCTCGCGCGCTTCACCGCGGAAGGCGATCTCTTCTTTCCGCGACGCTTCTATGTCGGTGTGACGATGCCGTTCGCGAGCGCGCTCGCGCCCGATGCCACGAGCGGCGCCAAGACCGTCTTCGGGAACGTCGAAGCGCACGTGCGCGTGGCGTTTCCGCTGCCCACGTGGCTCGCATTCGGCGCCGTGCTCGGCGTGGTCGCGCCGACGGCGCGCTACGATCACGGCACCGGCGCCGAAGCGGCGTCGACGATGGCGGCGTCGCTCGAGCCCACCGACGCCGTGCACTTCGCGCCCGATACCTTCGCGCTGCGTCCGGCCATGGACGTCCGCGTGCTGCGCGGTCCATTCGTGGTCCAGGTGCGACAAGGCGTCGACGTCGTGCTCGACACCGCGGCAGGACGTGCGGTGACGGTGGGGCGCCTGCTCGGCCATGCTGGGCTGCGCGTGAGACGCGACGTCGAGGTCTCGATCGAGGCCACGCAGAGGTACACGTTCGACGACCGCGTCTCGGATCAGCGGCGGTCGGCGATGACCATCGGGCCTGGCGTGCGCCTCTCGCTCGGCATCGTCGACGTGGGCGCGGCCATGCTGACCAACGTGTTCCACCCGCTCTCGGGCGACATCGATCGCTTCGTCGCGCTCCGCCTCTCGCTCGTCGCGCATCTCGAATGAGCGCGAGCGCGGCGAAAGAGCCCGCGCGGGAGGCCGCAGTGGCTCAGCGCCGCATGTCGCAGAACGAGACGACGTGCTATCAGTGTATACTGCATGCAACGTTACGTGTTCCTCGTGGTGCTTGCATTGCTGGCACTGCGGGGAGTCGCGCATGCCGACGCTCCGCCGCCGCAACCCACGATCGCCGTCGCAGTCGAGGAGACCGTGGTGGGCCATCCGCCGCCGGTGATGTATCCGCCGCCGGTGCTCGAACGGCCGAAGACCGACGTGTACTGGCACGACGAATGGCCGCGTTTTTCGACGTTCGAGCTCCTCCTGTCCATTGCGGTCACAGCGCGAAACGCCGATCTGGGCAGCCACCTCGACGGACCGGGTGGTGCGCTCATCGAGTTCGAGGTCCCCATCCTGGACCACGGCGCGCGCGATCTTCTCCGCGGCAGCACCGAAGGCCGCCGCAAGGCCGCCGAGCGCCTCAGTGACGTCGGGTTCCGCACCATGGTGTTGGCGCCGTACGTCGTCGACGTCGCATTCGGCGCGCTCGTGCTGCACCGGAACCCCGATGTCGCGCTCCAGCTCGCGCTGATCGACTTCGAGGTGCTCACCCTCGCCGGCATGACGCAGCTGCTCGGCTCGCGGCTCACTGGCCGCGAACGGCCGTTCATCGCGGAGAACGGATGTCCGCCGGGAGGCTGCGCCCACGGCGACGCGTTCCGCAGCTTCCTCAGCGGTCACGCCATGGCCTCGTTCACGGGCGCCGGCCTCATGTGCGTGCACCACGAGATGGTCCCGCTCTTCGGCGGCGGCGCTCCCGACGCGGCCGCGTGCGCGCTGGCTCTCGCGGCAGCGTCGACGACGGGCGTCCTGCGCATCATCGGAGATCAACACTGGGCGAGCGACGTGCTCCTCGGCGCCGGCGCGGGCTGGGCCTTCGGTTACTACCTGCCGAAGCTGCTCCACTTCCACACGAAGAAGGTCGCGAAGAAGATGGCCGACAGCGGCAACGGCAGCTCGCTCATGTGGATGCCGACGTTCGCCGGCTCGCCCGAAGGCGCGACCGCAGGCATCGCCGGCACGTTCTGACCGTACGCAGCCGACGGCGCCGCCTAGTTCTGCAGCTCCTCGATCATGAGCTTTCGTTCCTGCGCCGTGATGGTGCGGAAGAGCGGGGGCGGCATCGCCAGGCGATCGTCCGGAGGCAACTGCAGGCGCATGATCGCGATGTCGCGCTCGGCGCGGGTCATCTTGTCGAAGGTGTCCATGAGGAATTGCTCGCGCGACAGCGTCATGTCGAGCTGCGAGTGATGGCACTCCTGGCATAGCTGCGTGAGGAGCCCGCGCCCGTCGAGGCCGAGCTTCGGCGCGAAGCTCATGTCGCGGAGAGCGCTGTCGAGGAAGACGTCGGCGATGTCGGGCATCTCGTTGGCCGTTCCGGCTCGCCATGCGGCGATACCGCTCTTCACGGCGGTGAGCTTGGTGCGGTCCGTGACGTCGATACCGAAATACGGCGGCGCGATGAACTCGCCGCGCACGGAGCGGTCGTAGATCGTCTGCCACGTTGCGCTCTTGCCGGGGGTCTTCTTCAGCTCGGCCTCGATGGCCTTCGAATCGAACGCGTTGGGCTGGTCAGCGAACCCGGCCTGCGTGATGAGCGCCGCGAGCTTGCTCGGGTCCGAGGCGTCGATGAGCGCCGCTGGAATCCCGCCGTAGTCCTCGTCGTTCGCGTGCACCGCGTGAAAGTCGTCGAGCAGGGCGCGTCCGCCTTCCGTCGTGCTGCTGAACCAGTGCGTGAAGGGAGGAACGATCTCCTGCATGCGCAGGAACGGCTTCCCGTTGGTGTCGGGCTGGTGGCACACGTGACAATCGAAGATGGTGTTGCCGAGCTCGGTCGTGTCCTCGTAGACGCGAACGTTGCTCCAACCAGAGACGAGCTTCGGCGTCAGCAGATCGGCGCGCGTGCAGCCCCCGGCGGCCTGGTTGCAGGCCTGATCGAAGAACACGACGTAGAAGTTCACCGTCTGCGCGGTCGCGTCGTACGACGCGACCTCCACGAACTGCTCGCCGGGATCGAAGGCGAGGATCGTGTACTCGGGCAGCGCGCTGCCGTCCCCGCTGGGCGGCGTGAAGATGAACGTCGTCGGCGCGATCGGGGTGACCTTGCGCGCGGTGAGCGCCGACGAGTGACCGAGGAGCGCGAACGCGGGGTTCCCGCCCGTGCCGTTCCCCGCGGTCACGCTCTTGAAGTCGAGCCCGAGCTGCACGAGGAGCTGAGCGAGGCTGGTCGGCGTCGGCATGACACCGCCGGGCTTCACGTCCTGGCAGAACGTTCGCGTGAGGAGATCCGCGTCGTCGGGGAAGCGCGGATGCGAGCCGTCGTTGGTGCAGAGATCCGTGTGCGCGTCGGCTGGGCTCTTCAGGGGCGCTGCGATGTCATGCGGGATCACGGGCGGCATGATGCTGACCGGCGTCGTCATCGCCGGCAACGTCACGTCGCTCTCCTGATGCGGGAGGAGCTGGGTGCGGTCGGGCTGCTGGATGCACGCCGCGACGACCGCCGCGAAGGCGACGGCGAAGAGAAGAGCGCGAGTCACGTCGCGCGACGTGCAATGCGTGGTCCCGTCGCACTACAGGCGTGTGCAGCGCGGCTTCGCGGAGATCGTGACGAGGAGCACGATGTCGGTGCAGGCTCGGCCCTGCACCTCACGTGATCCGGTCGATGGCAGCGCCCCGCACTTCGCGGGTTTGCTCACGCGATCAGTTCGCGTGCGGCTGCGCTTCGGGTCCCGACTTGCGGCCTTCTCGCGCGCGGAGCGTCATGCGCTCGCACGCAGCACGTACGAAGCGCGAGAACAGGGGATGCGGAGCGAGCGGCTTGCTCTTGAACTCGGGATGGAACTGACAGCCCACGAAATAAGGGTGGTCGTCGAGCTCGATCATCTCGACGAGCTTCTTGTCGGGAGACGTGCCGCTGAGGATGAGGCCGGCCTTCTCGAGCGGCTCGCGGTAGTCGTTCGCGAACTCGTAACGATGACGATGGCGCTCGCTGATCTCGGTCGCGCCGTACGCGTCGGCAGCGACGCTGCCCGGGACGAGCGAGCAGGGGAACCCGCCGAGACGCATCGTCGCGCCTTTGCTGCGGACCGACCGCTGCTCGGGCATGAGATCGATGACCGCGTGCTGCGTGTCGCGATCGAACTCGGCGGAGTTGGCGTTCTCGAGCTGCGCGACGCTGCGCGCGAACTCGACGACCGCGAGCTGCATGCCGAGGCAGATCCCGAAGAACGGGATCTTGTTGGTGCGGGCGTAGCCGATCGCCTGGATCTTGCCCTCGGTACCGCGGTCGCCGAAGCCGCCGGGGACGAGGAGCGCATCGACGCTGCCGAGGAACTTCTCCGCGCCTTCGCGCTCGACCTCTTCGGAGTCGATGTACTCGAGCTCGACGCGAACGTCGTTGGCGATGCCGCCGTGGACGAGGGCCTCGTTGAGCGACTTGTACGCGTCCTTGAGGTGGACGTACTTGCCGACGACGCCGATCTTCACGGAGCCCTTGGACGGCTTCGTGAAGCGCTCGACGATGCGCTGCCAGGCGCTGAGGTCCGGCGAGCGGCTCCAGATGTTGAGGCGCTCGGCGACGAGGTCGTCGAGGCCCTCCGAGTGGAGGTGGAGGGGCAGCTCATAGATGCACTTTACATCGATCGCGCTGATGACCGCTTCGACGGGGACGTTGGAGAAGAGCGAGATCTTGTCCTTGGTCGCCTTGTTGAGCATCTGCTTCGTGCGGCAGAGCAGGATGTCGGGCTGGATGCCGATCTCGCGCATCTCCTTCACGGCATGCTGCGTGGGCTTCGTCTTCAGCTCGCCGGCGGTCTCGATGTACGGCACGAGCGTGACGTGCATGCTGAGCGCGTTGTTCGGGCCGGCCTCGATCTTGAGCTGGCGGATGGCCTCGAGGAAGGGGAGGGACTCGATGTCGCCGACCGTTCCGCCGATCTCGATGATGGCGACGTCGACGCCTTCCGTGGCATCACGGACGCGTGCCTTGATCTCGTCGGTGATGTGCGGAATCACCTGGACCGTGGCGCCGAGGTACTCGCCGCGTCGCTCCTTCGAGATGACCTGCTCGTAGATACGGCCGGTCGTGAAGTTGCTGGAGCGCGTCATGCGCGCATTGGTGAACCGCTCGTAGTGACCGAGGTCGAGGTCGGTCTCCGCGCCGTCGTCGGTCACGAAGACCTCGCCGTGCTGGTACGGGCTCATCGTGCCGGGGTCGACGTTGATGTACGGGTCGAGCTTGACCAAGGTGACGCGGAGGCCGCGCGCCTCGAGGAGCGCTCCCAGCGATGCGCTCGCCAGGCCCTTTCCAATCGACGACACGACACCGCCGGTCACGAAGACGTATTTGGTCGGCTTACGGCTCATCGCACCGGCGATTAGCATAACGCGTCACAGGGCCCAAGGCTCGGAGGCGCGATCGCGCATTGTTCGCGAATTTCAGCACGAAGACGCGCGTAGGATGGGCCGATGCCCGACGCGACGACCCGCGCCGTGATCGCGATCCGGGACGGATTCTTCGAGGCGCACGCTCGGGCACACCCCGAGGACAGCTCGACGCTCGGGCTCCGCGAGCACGCGCCCAGGCTCGGCGATCCGTCGCGCGAGGCCGCCATGGAGGAGCTCGGGCAGCTTCGTGCGACGCTCGCGGCAGCGGGATCGTTCGAGCCGTCGACCCTCGACGGCGATCTGCGGCTCGATCTCGATGCCGTGCTGCGGGCAGCGCGTCATCACGCGCGGTGGATCGAGCGCGACGCCGATGCGTCCAACCTCGAGCTCGCCATGCTGCCCAACGGCGCCGTGCAGCATGCGCTCCTCCACGTGGAAGAAGAGGAGCACGCCGAAGCCGTGGCGAGCCGGACCGAGGCGGTGCCGGAGTTCCTCGGGCGCCATGCCGAGAACCTACGGCGCGGCGCTCGTGAGGGTCGCACGCCCGATCGCGACGTGGTGGATGCGTTCGTCGAGCGCGTGTTGCCGGGCGCGGCCTCGGCGATGGGCTCGGTGGCGGGGGGGGTCGTCGCACGCGCTGCGCTCGCGGGCGTGACGCTGCCGTCGTCGTTGACCGCGCGCCTCGCGAGCGCCGGCAACGCCGCCCGTGCTGCGTATCGCGCGTTCGCGGAGGTGATCGCGACGGAGATCGCGCCGGTGGCGCGCGCCGGCGACGTGCACGTCTGCCTCGGCGAAGCGGAGACGGCGTTTCGACTGCGCGAGACCATGGGGCTCGAGTCCTCGATCGACGAGCTGCTCGCGCTCGCGGAGCGCTCGCTCGCGCAGGCTCACGCGGCGCTGGTGGAGCACGCGCGCGCGGCGGGTCATGCGCACGTGAAGAGCGCCGCGGACGCACGCGACGTAGTCATGGCGGTCCTCGCACCGAAGCCCGCGACGGTGGACGACGCGGTCGCTCTCTACCAGGGGCATCTCGATGCCGCGACGCGCTTCGTCGAGGAGCGAGCGCTCGTTCCGGTGCCGGAGGGGCTGGCGCTCGAGCTGCAGCCGCTGCCGCCGGGCGTCGCCGACGGCACGGTGCTCACCAACTGGCCGGCGCCGCTCCTCGATGCGCGAGGAAAGGGCCACGCGCTCTACGCGCCCGATGCCAACGAGCATCCCGTGGTGCAGACCAAGAACCTCGCGGTCCACGAGGGCATCCCGGGTCATTACTTGCAGAGTGCATGTTGGCAGCGCGGCACGCCCTCTCCGGTGCGGTTCCTCGGCGTGACCGACGACGTCGCCATGTCGCGCAGCTACTTCGGCACGATGCTGTCCGTCGAGGGCTGGGCGGTGCACATGGAGCAGCTGCTCCTCGCCGAGGGCTTCTACGACGCGGGGCCGGAGCGGATCTTCTTCGCCTTCTGTGACGCCATACGCGCGATGCGCGTGCTCCTCGACCTCGGTCTCCATGCGCGAGGCATGGATGAGGAGGAGGCGCTGCGCATGATCACGCGCGCCACGCTCATGCCCGAGAGCTGGGCACGCAACCAGGTGCTGCGCTCGCGGCGCATTCCGCTGCAGAGCCTCACGTACCTCGTCGGCTCGACCGAGATCGCATCGCTACGGGCCGGCGCTGCGCGCGAGCTCGACACGCTCAGCTTCCATCGCGCGCTCCTCGATCTCGGCCCGGTGCCGCCGTCGCGCCTCCTCACGACGTTCGCGTGATCGTGCGCGCCGTCAGGGCAGGGGCGCGTTCTTCATGCTCCGCAGATACGCGAGCACGTCGCCGATCTCCGCGTCGCTGAGCGGGATCGGGATCATCTTTCCGCGGCCGCGGCGCACCGTCCGCGAAAATTCGACGGCGCGGTAGAGGAACGGCTTGTCGACGAGCGCGACGCCGAGCGCACCACGCCCGTCTTGGCCATGACACCCCGAGCACTTGTTGATGAAGAGCGCCTTGCCGCGCTCGATGTCGCCGGCGGGGAAGGGATCGTCGGGCAGCGCCGCGATCTCGGTGAGCGCATCGCCGGCGGGCACGGAGTCCGGGACGTAGGGACCGGCGTTCGGCCCGCTCGTCGACACGAGGTACGCCACGACCGGCTCGATCTCCTTGGGATCGAGGTTCGCTCCCCAGATCACCATCTTGGCGACCGTCTTCTGCCACTGCGCCGCCGTGAGCCGCTGCTGCGCGAGCATGTGCTCGGTGTGACACGACAAACACGCGTTCCGGACGAGCGTCTTCCCATCCGCCGCCGCGCTCGCCGCGCTCGCCGCGCTCGCATCCGCGCCCGCGTTCGCCTTCGCGCTCGCGTCCGCGCTCCCCTCGTTCTTGTCAGGACATGCCACGAGCCCAATCGCCATCGCGATCAGCACCATCGCCCGCCGCGCGCTCACGACCCCACCTCCCACTCGGCGGAGTGCCAGCCGTTCCAGAAATACCCGCTCGGGTTCCACGGCGGCTTCTCGAGCTGGACGTTCCCTTTCTTGTCCGTGGCACGGACGATCGCCTTCACGTGTCCCGCCTCCTTCTTCTCGAAGCGATAGCGGAAGACCTGCGCGCGACCGGCGCCGCCTTCGCCCTCGAGCTTCGCGGGTGCGAACGTGGTGCCGCCGTCGACCGATACCTCGACAGCGCGGATCGGCGCGTCACCCGAGAACGCGATGCCCACCACTTCTTGTGGACCGATGGGACGCTTCACGCCGTCGCCGCTGGGGCGCGCGATGATCGACTTCACCGGGAACGACGTCGCCGGCTTCGTCCGATCCGCCGAGACCGCTGTTCCAGGCTCGACGGGGCCGAACGGCATGCGATACGCGACCTGCATGAAGAAGCCCTCGGCCTCCTTCGCTTGTGGCCGGATGCCGACGAGCCACTTCACCCAGTGATCGCCGGCCCAGCCCGGCACCACGAGCCGGAGCGGCGCGCCGTGCTGGAGCGTGAGGTCCTCGCCGTTCATGCGATACGCGAGGATGGTGGTGGGATCGAGCGCGCGCTCGATGGGAAGGCTGCGCACGAACGCCGGCACGGTGGGCTTCGGCGGCGTGTCTGCACCGACCATGCGAACGTGCATCGCCTCCTTGTCGACGCCGGCCTTCGCGAGGACGTCCTTGAGTCGAACGCCGGTGAACGTCGCCTGACCCATCGCCCCGTGCGTCCACTGGAGCCCGGGGACGGTGGGGCGATGCAGCGAGCGGCCGTTGCCCGAGCACTGCAGGACCGCGGTGACCGTGACCTCGGGGAACGACCTCTTCAGCTCGTCGACGGAGAACGTCAGCGGCGTCTTCACCATGCCGCCGTCGACGACGGTCTGGCGCGTGCGATCGAGCGCCGGAGGTCCGAAGTGACTTCGCACGAAGAACACCGGTGTCGGCGTGATCAGCCGATCGAAGTACTCGATGGGCGTGGCCAGGTTCTGGGGTGACCCACCCTGTCGGAGGACCACGTCATCGGCCGCGGCGAGCTTCGTTCGAAGCAAGGCCGCCACCCCGGTCGCCTGCAGCATCGCGCGTCGTCCGATCATCGGTCGCGCATCAGACCGAGCAAAGCCCCGCTTGGTCAAGCTTGGTCGAGGCCGCCGTCCGCGGATTCCCATGGTATGCACCGGCCGTGCGTCCGCAGTGGCTGCCGTCTCGTCCCGACGTGCCGGGCCTCGTGCTCGCGCTCGCGATCGGTGTCGTCGCCGTGGGGCTCGCCCACGCGCTGCCGGCGTCGCCCTTCGTCTCCGACGTGATGATCGCGCTGTTCCTCGGCGCTCTGGTGGTCAACACGCCGCTCGCACGCGTGCTCGGGCTCGGCGGCGTCAGCAAAGAGCGCGAGCCCGATCGTTACGCGCCCGGGCTGCGCTTCGTGG
>JAXDMI010000942.1:0-3287 GCA_034666145.1 Myxococcales bacterium
TCCACCACCTCGGCCACCTCGCTGTCGAACGAGAAGTGACGAGCGATCCCGCGGCCCACGCCCGGCTTCTTCTCACCCCACTTCGCGAGCCTCGCGACGGCGTCGAGCACGGGGATCTGCCGGGAATCCGCCTTCAGCATCCTGCGACGGAACGCGTACGGATCCTGCTTCGCCGCGCGCGCGAGCTCGTCGACGAAGCCCTCCATCAAGAAGCCGGTGACGGAGTTGCCGACCGATCGCCACGACGTGATCGGCAGCTTGCTCATGATGGGCGTGAACGTCATGTCGAGGTTCTCGACCGTGTACGGCGTATTCGCGAGGCCTTCTCCGGCGAAGAGATCGGGGACGGTATTCGAGCCGACCATTCCCGTGAGCGTGCTCGAGAGAATGCTCTGCACTGCGCGCGGGACACCGGCCGTCGCGCCGCGCACCCACTCCTCGGTGTCGAGCGCGATCGACTGCGAGATGAGGTGCACCGCGATGGCGCTCGCCGTACTGCCGTCCGCGCTCACGGCGCCACGGATGTGGGCCGTTCCTTGCGGACGATAGAACGCCTGGGTCATGTCGTCCTCGCGCGACCAGATCACCTGCGCGGGACGACCCACGGCGCGGGAGATCAACGCCGCTTGCACGGCCCAGTCGGCGACGAGGCGCCGGCCGAAGCCGCCGCCGATGAACGTCGTGTGCACGAGCACGTCGTTCTGCGCGATGCCCAGAGCATCGGACACGTACGCCTGGAGAATCGACGGTGCCTGACACGGCGCCCAGACCTCGGCCTGGTCGCCTTTCACGTGCACCGTGCAGTTCTGCGGCTCCATCGGCGCATGCGCGAGATACGGCACGTCGTAGATCGCTTCGATCTTGATCTGGGCTCTGCCGATCGCCTTGTCGACGTTGCCTTCGCTGCGGAACGGCTCGCCCTTGTCCTTGAAGGCGTGCGCCGCGGCGCGCATCTTCGCGGTATCGAGGCCCGCGACGTCGCCCGCGGACCAGTCGACCTCGACGAGAGGAGCAGCGGCGAGCGCCTGCCAGTACTTCTCGGCGACGACCGCGACTCCACGGGTGACCGCGAAGACACCGAGGATGCCGGGCATCTTCTTCGCGGCGTCGGCGCGGATCGCCTTCGCCTCGGCGCCGTAGACCGGTCCGTGGATGACGAGCGCGCGCACCATGTTCGGCACGACGACATCCATGCCGAACTTCGCGGTGCCTTCGACCTTCGCGCGCGAATCGACGCGGAGGTTGCGCTTGCCGATCAGCTTGAACTGGCTTCGTGGCTTGAGCGCCGGCTTGCTCGGCACGGAGAGCCTCGCGGCCTTCAGCGTGAGATCGCCGTAACCCGCGCGGCGGCTCGAGCGATCGTGGATCACCGTGCCCGCTTCGGTGCGGCACTCGGTGGCCGGTACGCTCCAGTCGAGCGCCGCCGCCGCAACGAGCATCTCGCGCGCCGACGCCGAGGCGAGGCGCAGCGGCAAGTACGCCTCCTTCGTGCTCGTCGACCCGCCGGTCAGGTGCATGAAGGAGCTCGTCTTGTACTCGGGGAGCGAATCGGCGAACGCGAAGTCGATCGACTCGACCGTCACGTCGAGCTCCTCCGCGACGCGCGTCGAGTACGCGGCCGTCACGCCCTGGCCAAACTCGGCCTTGTTGATGAGGAGCCCGATGCGGCCGTTCTTCTTCACGCTCACGTACATGTTCGGCGTGAGCTCGCCGGTCTGCTCGGCGTGACGGATCAAGCGCGCCGACGTGCCCCCGCAGCCGACGTTGAAGCCGAGCGTGAGCGCGCCGCCGAACAGCGCGAGGAACCCGCGCCGCGAGACGTCCGTGACGGTCGTCACTTCGTTTCTCCCGCGAGCGTCTTCGCTGCGCGATGGATCGCCGCGCGAATGCGCGGGTAGGTCCCGCAGCGGCAGAGGTTCGCCGACATCACGGCGTCGATCTCCGCGTCGGTAGGCTGCGGGCGCTTGGCGAGGAGCGCCGCGGCGCTCATGATCTGGCCGCCCTGGCAGTAGCCGCACTGCACGACGTTCTCGTCGATCCAGGCCTGCTGCACTGCATGCAACGTCCCGTCGGGCTTCGCGAGGCCTTCGATGGTGGTGATGGCCTTGCCGAGGGCGGTGCCGGCCGGCGTGACGCACGAGCGCTTGGCGGCTCCATCTACATGCACAGTACAGGCACCACAGAGCGCGCGACCGCAACCGAACTTGGTGCCGGTGAGCCCTGCCTCTTCGCGAATGACCCAGAGGAGGGGAGTCTCCGGCGGCACCGGCGCGTCGATCGTCTTGCCGTTGATGTCGAGCTTCACTTGCCACCCCACGCCGCGAACGGGAACTTCAAGAGACCGCCGATCTGGACGACGTGATCGTTGCCGGACCGCTCCGGCTCGTAGAAATAGGCATAGCGCGCGTAGAGCGCGAGGATGCCGAGGGTGATGAACACGCGCCCCGTCGGTCCCCACTCGAGATGGTCGCCGCCGATGCGCACCGCGCCGCCGCCGTCGATGCCGAGGAACTTGTGACCGAGCTCGATCCCGCCGGTGCTGTAGGTCCGGGCGGCGCCGAAGTCGTAGTAGCCGTCGCCGTAGAGGCCCATGAACGTGCCGCGGTGCAGGCGCACGAGCGAGAGCTCGCCGCCGAGGTACCAGCCGCGGTCATGGGTGACGACGCTGCCGCCGGTGGTGAGCCCGCCGGTGACGAACCACGCCGGCTTGGAGCCGATCGTGAACGCCGGCTTCTCTTCTTCGGCGACGGCCGGCGACGCGGCGAAAAAGAGGGCGCCGATGGCTCCGACGAGAAGGAATCTCTTCACGACGTCGTTCATGCGGTTCGTAGCGTACGCCGCTCGCCGAGGAGGTGATGAAGTGAAGTTCGGGACAGACCGTCGCGTGAGGGGGGACAATTTTCGCAAAATCTGCCGCCAGTGTGATCGCGCGGGGATAGCGGCGGCGATTAACCTGGTGGGACGGCCACGAGCAACAGCATGCGAACGTCGAAGAAGCGGCGAGGTGTGCTCGTGGTCGCGCTATGCGTCGCGAGCATCATCCAGCAGCTCGCATGTGGCGGGGGCGACCCGTCGCGCGCCTCTTCGCCACGCGCGGACGCGAGCACCGACGATGGCGATTCGCCCGGAGGCGATGCCGCCCAAGCCGATGACGTACAGGACGGCGGCGCGGGACAGGACGCGGCCGAATGCATCAGTCATTTCGAGGCGAGCACTGCATGCGCGCAACCGACGCCGGTGTCGGCGTGCTCCAACGGGTTCTGCCGCATCCCGGCTGGCTGCTTCGT
>JAXDMI010000943.1:0-4374 GCA_034666145.1 Myxococcales bacterium
ATGCTCTCGGCGACAACGTCCTCGGCGTGAGGCCGCTCTGCACGACGCCGTGCGTCGTCGATCTACCGTACGGCTCGCACCCGATCGTCCTGCGCTCGACGTCCGACGAGACGCATCAGAGCGAGACGGAGCTCGACGTCGGAGCGCGGGCGAAGGTCTTCCGGCACACGCTCGGCGAGCGCACCGACGGGGGAGGGCTCCGCATGGTCGGCGCCTCGCTGCTCACGCTGGGGATCCTCACCGTCGCCGCGGGCACGGTCATGTGGGCGGCGGGCGTGACGAGCAGCCGCGGGTCGCCGAACCTCACGACGAACGGTGAGGTGCTCACCATGGGAGGCGCGGGCGGTATCGTGCTGTCGATCCCGTTCCTGATCATGGGGCGGCCGACGGAGCGGCCCGGCTCCACCACGCAATGGAGCCTGCCGGGCGCGCCGCCCGAGCGCGCTTCGCCGCCGTATCCGCCCGCAGGCGCTGCCTTCGATCGCCAGTGACCGCGAGTCAGGTCACTTCGGGCCGCCCATTTCGACGAGGCACGCCGCCGAGCAGCCGTCACCGTTCGTACGGTTGCCGTCGTCGCACTGTTCGCCGCCGTTCTTCACGCCGTCGCCGCAGCGCGGTCCGAGCACGCACTCGGTCGTGCATCCGTCGTACGGCGCCGGCGTGGCGTTCGCCATGCCCTTGTCACACTGCTCGAACGGGAAGTCGACGACGCCGTCGCCGCACGACCTCGGCTTCTTGCATCCCGGCGCGCAATCGGTGACCGCGGGGTGCTTGAGGTAATCGGTCAGGTTGAAGCCGTTGTCACACGCCTCGCCTGCGGAGGCTTGCGTGACGTTGTCGCCGCAGCGCGGGCCGAGCGTACAGTCCGACTTGCACTGGCCGTAGCCGCCGGTGTTCATCGCCGTGCCGTTGTCGCAGACCTCGCCGAACGAGCCCTGCACCTTGGCATCGCCGCAGTACGCCGGGTTCTTGCAGCTCGGTCCGCACGCCGTCGACTGCGTCTTCGAATACGACGTGAGGTTCGTGCCGTCGTCGCACTCCTCGGGAGGCGTGGTCGTGGTCTTGTCACCGCAGTAAGGCCCGAGCTTGCAGTCGAGCCGACACGAGCCGTAAGCGCCCGAGTTGGTGTTCGCCATGCCCTTGTCGCACTGCTCGGAAGGCGTCTTCACGCCGTCGCCGCAGACCTCGCTGCACGTCGAGCGCTTCTTCACGAAGCCCTTGAGCGTCAGCTTGAAGTTCGAGCCGTACGTGTGGCGCTCGGCGTGGAAGAGCACCACCTCGTAGAGGTTCTTGTCGACGAGGTCGACGCCGGTGGCCTTGCTGGGGTCGAGCGTGTACGAGCCCGACTTCGGCGGGTGGAGCCCTCCGAGGTCGAGCGCGAGCTTGCCGTTGATGAACACCCAGACGTCGTCGTCACCGCTGAAATCGAGCTTCGGCAGCGGGGCCGCGGCGTCGTAGGTGAACCAGTAACGGAGCTCCGTGGTGAACGCGAAGTTGTGGACGTCCGTCGTGCCGCTCGCCGCGTGGTTCTGGATGCCCCAGCCGTCGCTGTCGATCGGCCAGAAGCCTCCCGGGGTGGCGACGGTGGGCGGGGCGGCCATCGATTTGTACGGCTCGTCGGTCGCGCTGTCGAAGACGTAGCCGGTCGCGCCGTTGACGAGGTGGAGCATCTTGCCGTCGATGCGCTTGCCTCGCTGATTTCCGCCGACCGGAATGTCGCGGTACCAGTCGGTGAAGTCGGCTGTGCTCGTGAGCTGCGTACCGCAGGTGCCGCTGCCGTTGCCCTGCAGGAAGACCGGAACGCGTGTCGCCGCATCGAGCGTCGACTGGACGAGGCCGGGGCTCGTGTTCGCGCACGCATAGCTCTCGAAGTCGGGGTGGGACGTGGCGTCGGCCGCGGCGTAGTACTTGAAGTCACGGAACACGACCGGCAGATCGAGGTACGCCGGATCCGCCGCGACCGTCGCCGCGCACTGGTAGCCGGGCTCGACCTTGCAGAACTGATCGCAGCCGTCACCGGGGCGCGTGTTGCCGTCGTCGCATTGTTCGTCCGGCGCTCCGTCGCCGTTGGCGTCGAAGTCGAAGAGGAGGCCGTCGCCGCAGACCGCAACGCACTTGCCGTTCGGACAGCTCGGCTCGAGCTGACAGTCCGGCGAACAGCCGTCGAAGGGCTTGCTGTTGCCGTCATCGCACTGCTCGGTGCCATCGACGGTCGCCTTCGCAGCCGGCGGGCTCGCGGGGTTCGCTCCGCCGCACACCGTCTTCACGCAGGCCGCGCCCGGCGTCGGGCAAGCCCAGTTCACGATGGTCGTGCTGCCCTGCGTCGTGGAGGTCGGCGCCACGGTCACCGTCGTCGTCTGCAAACGGCAGGTGGCGCTGCAGCCGTCGCCGTCGACGTTCGCTCCGTCGTCGCACTCTTCGGTGCCGGCCTTGAGGCCGTCGCCGCACTTCTTGGCGTTGCACGAGGTACCAGGAAGGGGACAGACCCAGCCCGGATCGAGCGTGCACGTCGCCGAGCACCCGTCGACCTTCGCGAGTGTATTGCCGTCGTCGCACTGCTCGGTGCCCTGCAGCACGCCGTCACCGCAGATCATCGTCGAGACGCATAGCGCGCCGGGTGTCGGGCACACGAAGTTCGCTTCGATGGCTTTGCAGTCGAGCGCGCAGCCGTCGCCGCCCTTCGTGTTGCTGTCGTCGCAGGCCTCGCCCGGATCGATGAAGCCGTCGCCGCAGACCGCGGCCTTCGGCGGGATCACGCAGCCGCCGTCACCGCCGGCATCGGCGATGGCCGCGCAGTCGCGGACGTCGATGCATGCCACGCCGAACGAGCACGCCCAGTACGGAGCTTCGATCTGGCACGTCGGAGAGCAGCCGTCGCCGGCGGTAGTGTTGCCGTCATCGCAGCTCTCTCCGACGCCCGCCTTCTTGTCGCCGCAGACTGCGGGCGGAAGACACGCGCCGGGATCCGCATCGCAGTCGATCATCGCATCGACGACGGTCGCGTCCGGAGTGCTCGCTTCGGGCTTCTCGCCGAAGTTGCCGGGCGGTGGCGTGACGATGCCGGCTTCGTCGTCGGGGTTCGGGGGAACGAACGTCGAATCGCCGCCTCCACCCCCGCACGCCACACCGACCACCGTCGCTGCACTAAGGAATCCGCCGAAGAGCCATTTGCGCATTGGGTTAAACGTTATCCCGTCGCGCGGCACGAACGGAAGCTTCCGCGTGCGACGTCGTGGCGTGGCGTGGCGACGTCGCGTCCCCGCCGTCGCCGCCGCGAGCGTGGCTCGCACTGTCTAGAGGTGCGTGTAGGTCGCGCGGAAGAGTCGTCAGCCCATGCCGCCGGCAGCGCGGTCGATCACCCAGCAGATCGACCCGCGGAAGTTGCGGATCACGCGCGCGGGCGTCTCGTCGAGGTCGCCTTGCGTCGCCCAGATCCGCTCGAGCGCCGGGTGCTTCGACTTGCCGAGCACGAGGACCACGCTCGCGCGGGCGTTCTCGAGCACAGGCGGGGTGAGTGTAAGACGTGCCTCGCGATCGCCCTTGGCGGCGACGGCGGCGACGAGCTTGTCGGTGATGTACATGGTGCGCTCGCCCGGGAAGAGCGACGCGGTGTGCCCGTCGTCGCCGACGCCCAGGACGAGGAGATCGAGGCTCGGGAGCCCTCCGAGCTTGCTCTTCACCGTGTCGCGGAGCTCGGCCTCGTAGTCCATCGCAGCGACCTGGAGGTCGGTGGCCTCGCCGCGCATCCGATGGACGTTCGACTCCGGCACCTGCGCGGGATCGAGGAGCGCCTTCTTCGCCTGACCGAAGTTGCTGCGCTCGTGCGTGGGAGGTACGGCGCGCTCGTCGACCCAGTACACGTGCACTTTGTTCCAATCGATCGTCTGCTTGGCGAGCAAGCGATACGCATCGAGCGGTGAGCTGCCGCCGGAGAGCGCGATGGCGGCGGTGCCGCGATCACGAATGGCGTCCTGGATGGCTTTGACCATGCGCGCGCAGCACTCGACGGCGGCCTGCGCGGCGTCGGGCGTTGCGATGAGAAGACCGGGAACGACCTTGGTGACCACGCTTGCCTCCAGACCCTAGACGGTGAGGCCGTCTTCGACGATTTGCTCTGCGCACGCGACCGACTCGTTGAACGCGGGATCGTGCTTCGGTCGGTGGAGCGTGCGCTCCAACCACTTCGCGGCCTTGTTCGAGCCGAGCCGAACGCGCTGCTCGAGCGGAGGCATGCCGGTCACCGTCTGCTTCCAGAGCATGACGTCGGCATCGGCGGTCGTGTCCTCTTGGCCGCTCCCGAGACCGCTGCCGAGCTCGCGCTCGATCGCCCCGACGAGCTTCTTGCCGTCGTTCTCCGCTTCGACGATCACGACC
>JAXDMI010000944.1:0-3350 GCA_034666145.1 Myxococcales bacterium
CACCAGTTCAAGGAGCTCGGTGACGTCGACATCACCAAGGAGCCCATGGAGGTCGGACCGACCGCGCACTACACGATGGGCGGAATCAAGGTCGATCCCGATTCGCAAGAGACGCGCGTGAAGGGCCTCTTCGCAGCCGGCGAGTGCGCTGGCGGCATGCACGGCAGCAATCGTCTCGGCGGCAACTCGCTCTCCGATCTCCTCGTCTTCGGGCGCATCGCGGGCCTCAACGCCGCGAAGTTCGCGAAGGCGACCGGCTCCAAGTCGATCGACTCGGCGCAGATCGACGAATACGCGAAAGAGGCCCTCGAGCCCTTCACGCGTGAGGAGGGCAAGAACCCGTTCCTCATCCACGAAGACCTCATGAACGTGATGCAGAAGTACGTCGGCATCATGCGCAACGAGACCGAGCTCACCGAAGGCATCAAGGAGCTCGAGCGCCTCAAGGCCGACACCAAGATCACGAAGATCTCCGGCAACCGGCACTACAACACCGGCTGGCACGAGTGCATCGACCTCCGGAACATGCTCATCGTCTCCGAGGCGATGGCGCGCTCGGCGCTGGTCCGCAAGGAGAGCCGCGGCGGTCACGCCCGCGAGGACTTCCCCGAGATGGACAAGGAGTTCGCCAAGGTGAACCACGTCGCGCGCGAGGGTGGCAACGGGATGGAAGTGGTCGCCGTGCCGCTCCCCGAGGTCCCCGAAGAGATCAAGAAGATCCTGGAGGAGAAGTAGCCATGGCCGCGCAAGGCGACGAGAAGTTCGAGAAGGCCCGGCTCAAGATCTGGCGCGCCGACGCGAGCGTCGAAGGCTCCGGCGAGTTCAAGGAGTACGACGTCGAGACGTATCCCGGCATGGTCGTCCTCGACGCCGTGCACGAGATCCAGGCCAAGCAGGAGCCCGACCTCGCGGTGCGCTGGAACTGCAAGGCGGGTCGTTGCGGCTCGTGCAGCGCGGAGATCAACGGCAAGCCGAAGCTCCTCTGCATGACGCGCATGACGTCGTTCGAGCCGGGCTCGACGATCACGGTCACGCCGATGAAGACGTTCCCGCTCATCAAGGACCTCGTCACCGACGTCTCGCACAACTATCGCGTCGCGAAGAAGATCCTGCCGCTCAAGCCGCGCGCCAAGGAGGCCGACGGCACCTGGCGCATGCAGCAAGAGGACATCGAGCGCATCCAGGAGTTCCGGAAGTGCATCGAGTGCTTCCTCTGCCAGGACGTGTGTCACGTGCTCCGCGATCAAGACAAGAAGGAGGCCTTCGCGGGCCCGCGCTTCATGATCGCGCTTGCCGGTCTCGACATGCACCCCCTCGACACCATCGATCGCCGCCCCATGATCAAGGAGCAGGCGGGTATCGGGTACTGCAACATCACCCGCTGCTGCACCGAGGTGTGTCCCGAGCACATCGTGATCACGGACAACGCGATCATTCCGATGAAGGAGCGCATCGCGGACGACTTCTACGATCCGGTACGCTGGGCGCTGCGCAAGGTGTTCCCGCCGAAGCACAAGAAGAGCCTGCCGGTCGTGCAGAGCCAGAGCGGCGCCGTGAAGGCGTCGACCAAGACGAAGAAGAAGGAATCGTCACCGGACGCCGAGGAGTAACGCGCACGACGAAGGGGGAGCGGCGATGACGTACGAGCTGAAGAAGCTGGCGGACAAGAACCTCGGCGCGGCGATCACGCTCGCGAAGCACTATCGCGATCTCAACCAGCCCGACGAGGCAGAGAGCATCTGCCGCGACGTGCTCGAGGTCGCGCCCGACGACGTCGACGCGCTGCGGACGCTGGGGCTCACGCTCACGGATCGCTTCCCCACCGCATGGATGTCGCTCTTCGAGGAGGCCTGCAAGACCTTCGAGAAGCTGCCGAGCGAGTACGAGCGGCTCTACTACGTCGGCATCGCGTGGGAGCGCTACGCGAAGGCGCAGCTCGAATCAGGCCGCGCGCACAACGCGATTCACGCGTTCGAAGAGGCGATCGCGAAGTTCGAAGCGGCCTCTGCGCTCGCCGCGAAGGACGACCCCGCGCCGATCCTCCACTACAACCGCTGCGTGCGCGCGCTCACGACGAACCCCGAGCTCACGCGCGCTTCCGCGGTTCCTCAGCAGCCGAAGTACGAGTTCGGCGACTAGACGCTCGGCGCTTCGATCATCACTGCAGATCGAGCGCCGGTGACGCGCCCGCCGGCAGCGGCATCGTGGTGCGCGCGAAGCCGAGCGTGAGCGCGCCCTCTTCCATGCCCGGCTCCATCGCGACGTAGCTTCCGACCAGGTCGACGCGGCCCACCGGCGGCGGCTGCGCGGGTCGCTCGGGCGGCGCGCCGGCAGCCATGGTGAAGGCGGCCCCGAACCCCGGAAGAATCGCGACGACGATGATGGCCACGGCACGCGCGAACGCGAAGAGCTTCTTCATGCCCGAAGAACGCCGCCGCGCCGGGCATGTGACGACCTCTCTGACGAGCGACGACGATTCGGAACCGAATCGTGGCGCCCCGCTCAGCATTTCGCGGACTTGGCGATCGTTCGGGACCGAATCGTGGCGCTCAGCCCTCAGCCCTCAGCGCTGGATGCGGACGGTCGGCGTCGCGCCGGTGAACTCGGCGCGGACGGTGATCTTCTCGCCCGCCTTCACGCTGATGCGTTCGCCGCGGCTCTCGCCGGTGGGATCGAACGTGAAGCGCACGTCGTGCTGGCCGGGCTCGAGGCTCACGCGCACGGGGCACGCGCCGCGCATCGTGCCGTCGATCGACACGCGCGTGCCTGGATCTCCGAGGAACGCCACCATCGAACGCCCGGCTTTTTCCGGGCCCGAAGCGGTCGACGCGCTCGTTGGCGGCGCCGTGCGGCTCGTTCCGCCGCCCGGAGGAACGACGGCCAGCGCGCCGCTGCCGGGCGGGCTCGCCGAGATCGCAGGCTTCGTCGTGCTGGGCGGCATCGTCGCCGACGACGTGGTTGCCGTGACGCTCGCCGTCGACGCGATCGACGTGCTCGTCGTCGGCACCGGCGCATTGTCGGTGCGCTCGTTGCCCGAGCGCGCACGCCACGCAACGCCGCCGCCGACGGCGACGACCCCGGCGAGCACCACGAGCGACACGACACGCGAGCGTGACGTCGAAGGCTCGGGACGCGCGTCGCGCCTGTCGCGCACGGCGGTCTCGAGCGGGCGCGTGGCCAGCGTGTCGACGCGCCCGGCGGCGCGCGGACGTTCCGATGCGTTCGACGCCAGCGCGGCGTCCTGCGCGGCACGCGCGTTCCGCAGCAGCACGTCTCCGCCGAGGCCCACCGGCTCCACCATCAGCGGCGTCGGGATCGACATCGCGGGATCGGGCCGAGCCGGTGCGCGC
>JAXDMI010000945.1:0-7660 GCA_034666145.1 Myxococcales bacterium
GGCTCAGCTCGAGGTCCGCGCACATCAGGGTCTGCTGTCGCGTTGCCTCCATGTCCTCTACGAGAACGCCATCGCCGCTTCGGCGCCGCGCGTCCCCACCATCGAGACGCGGGCGTGGGCCGAGGACAGTCGCGTCGTCATCGAGGTGGCTGACGACGGTCCGGGCGTCCCCGCCGAGATCGCGAGCACCATTTTCGAGCCGCTCGTCACGGCGCGCCAAGGCGGGACCGGGCTCGGCCTGGCGCTCGCACGACGCGTCGTCGCGGCGCATGCGGGGACCATCGCGCTCGTGCCGAATGCGGAAGGCGCGACCGGCGCAACGTTTCGCGTCGAGCTACCGACGCGGTGAGCTAGGGTTCATGCGATGAAGAAGTGGGCGATCGTGGCGGGCTGCGCGGCGGTGGCTGCCGTTGCGCTCTGGCTCACGGTGTTCCGCCCGTCCGAAGAGGATCGGATCCGCAAGGTCCTCGATCGCTTCGCCAAGGCCGTCGCCGTCAAGCAAGACGACAACATCATCTCGCGCGCGGGACGCGTGAACAGCGAGCTGAAGGAAACGGTCGCGGACGACGTCTACGTCGACGTCGCGGATTTCAACGTGCGCGTCACGAACCGCAAGGACCTGGCCGAGAACGCGACGAAGGCGGGCCTCATGTTCACGTCGGCGGACTGCGAGCTCACGTCGATGATCATCAAGGTCGACGAGAGCGCCACCACCGCGAAAGTCGACGCCCTCGCGCTCGTCACCGGCTCGCGCAACGGCGAGCGCAAGGTGGACAAGCGCCCCGTCCATTTCCTGCTCCGCAAGGACGGGAGCTGGAAGATCACGACCATCGACGTCGCGACCGCGCGCCAGGACTGACGGTCAGCGCTCAGCGCGTTGGAGCGGGCCGCGCGCTCGGCTCGATCTCGACGCCGTCACTTCGCGCAGGGCATCCTCGACGGATCCGCCGGGCCGCCGTCGGAGGCGCCGCCGTCGGGCGGCGGGCAGGTCGTGCCCGCGTTCGGCACGACCGTGAGCTTCCCGTTCGCGGAGCACTCGCCGCGCTCGTTCGTGCCTGCGAAGCAGGCGCTCACGCCGCACGGGATGATGACGGTGGGGTTCATCCCTCCCGGGTCATACGTGCACGTGCAGCTGTCGAGGGCGCCGGCGTCGCTCGTGCATGGTGATGCGTCGGCTGCCGCATCCTTCGCCGACCCAGTGCCGGGAGCCGGACCGCCGCCGGACGGGTCGACCGACGCGTACGACGTCGGCGCGTGCTCGGAGCCGCACGCGATCACGAGCATGCCGATGCTTCCAGCGAGGAGCGTGCAGAGCGCAACATGCACGACGCGGCAGAGAGGGTTTCGCACGTCCTCAGCGTATCAGGCTGGGCTTGCCGCCCGGCCCGATCAATCTCGTCACCGGCTCGCGCAGGGGATGGTGGTGTGCGTGCCGCCGTCGCCGTTCGTTCCCTCGATCTCGGCGGTGCCTCCATCGGGGACGCCGCTGCCGTCCGTAGGGCAGGTCTTGCCCGCGTGCGGCACGATCGTGAGCATGCCGTCGAGCGAGCAGTCCGCGCGTTCGTCCTTGCCCTGGCTGCATAGGCTCAGGCCGCACTGCAACGTGATGATGATGCTCGGGCTGTAGGCGTACTTGCACGCGCAGTTGGCGGGTAGAGCACCGCCACCGTCGCCGACGCACGACAGCCCTCCGTCGGGCTCGGACGCGCTGCCGTCGGTGTCGCTTGCCGCGCCGCCGTCCGCGGCGACGGCGTCCGCAAAGGACACGGGATGGTCCGAGGACCCGCATGCGACGACTCCGACGCCACCGGCGAGGACGCTCGCGAGGACGGCGAGCGCGACGAAGCCGGGGTCGGGACGAGGCACGTCGTCCAGCGTATCAGGCTGGGCTTGCCGCCTGGCCCAATCAATCTCAGCCGGGAAAAATGGCCGCCGTGTGTTGCTGACTCCGATGAGGCTCACTAAGTAAACGATCCCCTTCTTCGTCTTTCCCGCCGCCTCGCCCGTCACCGGAGCTGTAATCCATCCATGCTTCCCATCCGCCTCCGCGGAGCTTGCACGCACAACCTTCGCGGCGTCGACCTCGACCTCGAGCCGGGCAGGCTCGTTGCGCTGACGGGCCCGAGCGGGGCGGGCAAGTCGTCGCTCGCGCTCGATACGCTCTACGCCGAAGGGCAGCGGCGCTTCGTCGAGAGCTTCAGCCCCTACGCGCGCCAGTTCCTCGAGCGCCTCGAGCGGCCTCCGGTCGGCTCGCTCGAGCCGATCGCCGCTACGGTCGCGGTCGATCGACGCGCGCCCGTGAAGTCGAGCCGCTCCACGGTCGCGACGCTCACCGACATGGAGCCGTACCTCGCGGCGCTCTTCGCGTGCGAGGCCGTGCCGACGTGTCCCGAGTGCCATCAGCCCGCGACCGCCACGACCGCGCATGATGCCGCTCTGCGCGCCGTCGAGGAGTTCGGCGAGCGACGCGCGATCGTCAGCTACCCGGTGCGCATCGCGTCGGCCGAGAGTTACCTCGAGGTGCGCGAAGCGCTCGTGCGAGACGGCTACCGTCGTCTCGTCGTGGGCGGAAGCGTCCGCGAGATCGACGAGGTCAAGCCGAGCGAGGCCGGTCGTCCCGACGTCGCCATCGAGGTGGTGGTCGATCGCTTGAAGCTCGCCGCGCGTGACGTGCGCCGGCTCCAGCAGGCCATCGAGATCGCGTGGGAGCGCGGCCACGGACGCGCCGAGCTGCGCACCGTCGATGCCGCGCCGGTCGACGCCGGGCCTCTGTTCGCCGCGAAGGATGCATCGAAGCCGCCGCACGTCGCCATCGCGCGCGGTCTCGTTTGCCCGAGCTGCGCGAAGTCGTTCGAGCCGCCGCGTGCCGGCCTCTTCTCCTACAACTCGCCGCTCGGTGCGTGCACCGACTGCCGCGGGTTCGGCCGCGTCATCGCCGTCGACTGGGACAAGGTCATTCCCGACAAGACGAAGACGCTCGAGGGCGGCTGCATCAAGGCGTGGTCCGGCAAGTCGAGCGAGTGGGAGCGCGAGGTCCTCGTCAAGTTCGCCAAGAAGCGGAAGATCCCGCTCGACGTCGCGTGGGAGAAGCTCTCCGACGGTCATCGCACCGCGATCATCGAAGGCGAAGGTGACTGGAACGGCGGCAAGTACCCGGGCATCAAGGCCTGGTTCAAGTGGCTCGAGAGCCGCACGTACAAGATGCACGTGCGCGTCTTCCTCTCGCGCTATCGCGACTACGTCCCGTGCGTGGTGTGCAAAGGCGCGCGCCTCAACGCGACGGCGCGCACGTATCTCGTCGGCGGTCTCGACCTCGGCGGATGGCACGGGCTCACCGTCGAAGAAGCGAGGAAGCGCCTCGACACCATCCATCCCGCCGGCGCGCAGGGCAAGCGCGTGAAGAGCGAGCTCGCCTCGCGCCTCGCGTATCTCGACGCGGTCGGGCTCTCGTATCTCACGCTCGATCGCCAGGCCCGCACGCTGTCGGGCGGCGAGGCGCAGCGCGCGAGCCTCACCACCGCGCTCGGTGCATCGCTCACCGGCACGCTGTTCGTGCTCGACGAGCCCACGGTCGGTCTCCACGCCACCGACGTGCCGCGGCTCGCCGACGCCATGCGCGATCTCGCGAAGGCCGGCAACACCGTGCTCGTCATCGAGCACGATCGCGGCATCGTCGAGCGTTGTGACCGCGTCGTCGAGATGGGTCCCGGCGCCGGCCCTCACGGCGGCAACATCCTCTTCTCCGGAACGCCCGCGGAGATTGCCACGAGCGACACCGCCACCGGCAAGGCCTGGCGCACGGGCACGAGCACGAGCCGCGGCGGCAGCGGCAAGAAGAGCATCTGGGCGCAGCCGTCACCCGGCGATCCGAAGCGCCTCGAGATCACCGGCATCCGCGAGAACAACCTCCGCATCGATCGCGTGGAGATACCGCTCGGAACGCTGTGCGCCGTCACGGGGCCGAGCGGCTCGGGCAAGAGCACGCTCGCCGAGGACATCGTGTATCGCGCGGTGGCGCGCTCCTGCGGCACCGCCGTTCCCAAGCCCGGGACGTTCGCCTCGATGAAGGGGCAGCATAAATTCAAGAGCGCGGTGCTCGTCGACCAGTCTCCGCTGGGACGCACGGCGCGTGGAAATGCTGCAACCTACACGCATGCGTGGGACCGCGTCCGCGCGCGGTTCGCCGCCGAGTCGGAGGCGCTTCGGCGCGGCCTCACGCCCGCTCACTTCTCGTTCAACGTGCCCGGCAAGGGTCGCTGCGAGACATGCGCCGGCGAAGGCTACGAGACGGTGGAGATGCAGTTCCTCGCCGACGTGATGCTGCTGTGCCCCGTGTGTCAGGGCAAGCGCTTCAACACCGACGTGCTCTCGGTGAAGCATGCCGGCAAGACCGTCGCCGACGTCCTCGCGATGACGGTGGAGGATCTGATCGCCGCGTTCTCGCCGCCCGAGAGGCGCGACTACGTGATCGAGAACACGTTGAAGCCCCTCGTCCGCGTCGGCCTCGGCTACTTGCCGCTCGGGCAGCCGCTCTCGACGCTCTCCGGCGGCGAGGCGCAGCGTCTCAAGCTGGCGCGCGCGCTCGGCCAAGCCGCGAAGGGCACGCTCTTCGTGGTCGACGAGCCGAGCGCCGGTCTCCACGCGCAGGACGCCGAGCACGTCGTCCGCGCGCTGAAGAGCCTCGTCGAAGAAGGCGCGAGCGTCGTCATGGTCGAGCACGACCTCTCGGTGGTGCGCGAAGCGGACTGGGTCATCGACCTCGGTCCGGGCGGCGGACCGCACGGCGGCGTGATCGTCGCCGAGGGCACGCCCGCGCAGATCGCGAAGAGCGGCACCAAGACGGGCGATGCGCTGCGCGCGATGGAGAGCGGCAGCGCCGATGCCACCGCGGCGAAGGCCGCGAACGGGAAGAACGGCGCGAACGGGAAGAACGGCGCGAACGGGAAGAACGGCGCGAACGGGAAGAAGAGCGGACCGCGCGCAGTCGCCCCTCCATCGGGGATCTCCGCGCCGCACGAGGCCATCACCGTCCAGCACGCGCGCGAGCACAACCTCAAGGACGTGTCGTGCCGCATCCCGCACGGCAAGCTGTGCGTCGTCACGGGACCGAGCGGCTCCGGCAAGAGCTCGCTCGCCTTCGACGTCGTGTTCGCCGAAGGACAGCGTCGCTTCATGGAGACGCTGACCCCTTACGCGCGCCAGTTCCTCCCCACCCTCCCCCGCCCCGACGTCGATCTCGTGTCCGGCGTGCCGCCGAGCATCGCGCTCGAGCAGCGGACCACGCGCGGCGGCGCGAACTCCACCGTCGCGACGGTGACGGAGATCGCCCACTACCTCCGCCTGCTCTACGCGAAGGTCGGCGAGCTCCATTGCCCCGACTGCAACGCGCCCGTGCAACCGAGCTCGCCCGACGAGATGTTCGCGCGCGTCCGCAGCACCGGCAAAGGCCATAAGCGCACGCTCTATGCGCCCGCGGTGCGCGCTCGAAAGGGCACCTATCTCGATCTCTTCACCAACGCCACACGCGCCGGCATCACCAGCGCGCGCGTCGACGGCGCCATCGTCTCGATCGAGCCGCCGCCGAAGCTCACGAAGGCGAAGGAGCACACGATCGATCTCATCGTGTATTACGGCCCTCTCGCCGAGCTCGATCGCAGCGCCTTCGATCGCGCGCTCGCGTGGGGCGGCGGCACGCTGCGTCTCGGTCCGGGAACGCCCACCGCGCACTTCGCCGACGGTGAGGAGATGCTGTCGACGTCGCGTGCGTGCTCGAAGTGCGGCACCGGCATTCCCGAGCTCGACCCCCGTTGGTTCTCCTTCAACACGAAGCAGGGCCAGTGCGAGTCGTGCGAGGGCACCGGCGTCCGTGGCGGCTTCGTCGACATGGAGGCTCTGGGCCAGCACGAGAAGCAGGAGAAGTGCCGCGCCTGCAAGGGCGACCGGCTCGCGCCCATCCCGCGCAGCGTTCGCCTCGGCGGCGAGACGTATCCGCGCATCATGGAGAAGAGCGTCTCGAAGGCGCTCGCCAAGGTTCGCACGCTCGCGCTCACCGGCAAAGACGCGACCATCGCCAAGGCCCCGCTCGCGGAGCTGAAGCGACGTCTCGAGTTCGTCGAGCAAGTCGGTCTCGGTTATCTCGGCCTGGGACGCAGCGCCGGGAGCCTCTCCGGCGGCGAGATGCAGCGCCTTCGTCTCTCGGCGCAGCTCGGCAGCGGCCTCACCGGCGCGCTCTACGTGCTCGACGAGCCCACGATCGGCCTCCACCCGCGCGACACCGGTCGCCTGATCGCGAACCTGCGCGCCCTCGTCGACACGGGGTCGACCGTCGTCGTCGTCGAGCACGATGCCGAGACCATCCAGGCCGCCGATCACCTCACCGATCTCGGTCCGGGCGGCGGACGCAACGGCGGACACATCATCGCCGAGGGAACACCGGCCGCGGTGCTCGCGTGCGAGGAATCACCGACGGGTCGCGCGCTCCGCGAGCCACTGGGCGTCGTTCGTCCCAAGAGGCCGATGGCCGATGCGTGGATCGAGCTCGACGGCGCTCGCGCGAACAACCTGCAGGACGTGACGTTCCGCGTTCCCGCCGGACGGATGTGCGTCGTCGCGGGCGTGAGCGGCTCGGGCAAGAGCACGCTCGTGCAGAAGGTGTTCTTCCCGGCGCTGCGCAAGCAGCTCGACCTCGTCGCCGACACGCCCGGACCGCATGATTCGATCCGCGTGCCCAAGACCATCAAGCGCGCGCTCGCCGTCGATCAATCGCCGATCGGCCGCACGCCACGCTCGGTGCCCGCGACGTTCCTGGGCGTGTGGGACGAGATCCGCAAGCTGTTCGCCGGTCTTCCCGAGGCGAAGGCGCGCGGATGGACGCCGGCGCGCTTCTCCTTCAACACGCCGACGGGCGGTCGCTGCACCGCGTGTCAGGGCCAGGGGTCGATCGTCGCCGAGATGTCGTTCCTGCCCGAGGTGGTGACGCCGTGCGAGACGTGTCAGGGCGCGCGCTTCGAACCGTCGACGCTCGACGTGAAGTGGTCGGGCCTCTCCATCGGTGACGTGCTGCGTCTCTCCGCCGAAGAGGCGGCCACGGTATTTGCGGCCTTCCGCAAGATCGCCGGCCCGCTCAAGACCATCACCGAGCTCGGCTGCGGCTATCTCTCGATCGGCCAAGGGTCGAACACGTTGTCGGGCGGCGAGGCGCAGCGTCTCAAGCTCGCCGGCGAGCTGACCGCGGGCATGGCGCACGAGCCGACCGTGTACGTGCTCGACGAGCCGACCACCGGCCTTCACCTCTCCGACGTCGGACGCCTCGTGAAGGTGCTCGATCGACTGGTCGAGCGCGGCGACACGCTCGTCATCGTCGAGCATCATCCCGACGTGATCGCGAATGCCGACTGGGTGGTGGAGCTCGGTCCGGAGGCGGGCGATGCGGGCGGCACCATCGTCTTCGAAGGGGAGCCCAAGCTCCTCGAGAAGAAGAAGACCGCCACGGGACGCGCGCTCGGCGCGATCGCCGCGGCGGCTCGATCTGCTCGCTCTAGCGCCGCCGGAACGCGCCCGGCGGCAGGCCCGTCCATCGTTTGAAGGCCCGGCTGAACGTCGCCGCGTCCGAGAATCCGACACGGAAAGCGACGTCGCTCAGCGCGAGCTCGGGATCGAG
>JAXDMI010000946.1:0-3270 GCA_034666145.1 Myxococcales bacterium
ACCGGCGACGCGACGGGCTGTGCCGTCGCCGGCACGTCGCCCTCCGGAGGCACCGGCGGCGGTGGTGGTAGCGGCGTGATGATCGTCGGTGCAGCGTGGATGGCGGCCGCGTTGCTCGGTCGTCGTCGTCGTCGCGCAGCGTGAGCGCGGCTATGGCTCGCGCGCCAGCGTAGGAGCGTCAGTCGCCAGCGGGCTCGCGGCCGTCTATGCTGCGCGTCGTGGCCATCGCCATCGGCCTGCTCAAGATGCTCCTCGAGCTGCAGCAGACCCGCAAGTCGGGCGCGCTCGACGTTGCGGGACCGAGCGCTCGCGTGCGGCTCTTCGTCGAGGACGGCCACGTGGTCTTCGCCGACGAAGGCACGGTCGGCGAGACGCTCGGTCGTATCCTCGTCCGCGAGCATGTCCTCACGCAGGAGCAGTACGGCGCGGCCATCGAGTGGATGTCCGACCTGCGCTCCGCTGGAAAGACCGCGAAGCTAGGCGAGGTCTTCGTCGAGCTCGGGCTGCTCACGCGCGAGCAGGTGATCGCCGCGCTTTCCGCGCAGGTCCAGCAGAAGGTGATGCGAGCGCTGGCGTGGTCGTCCGCGACGTTCCGATTTCTCGAGTCGCACGGTCCGCTCGAGCTCTCGGATCGGTTCGTCACGGTGATCGAGCCCTTGGTGATCGCGGCGCTGAGGCTCGCGGATCGCGAGCGGATCGATGCGCTCTTGTCGCAAGCACGTCCGCGCTATGCGGCGCTGCGCGGAGACCGCTTGCCGGGAGGCGGCTCGACGAAGCTCGAGAGCATCGCGCGCGTCAATGCGTTTCGCCTGGCCGCAGCGGAGGACGCCTTTGCGCGGGCGCTGGACGGGTCGCGCACGGTCGCCGAGCTGCTCGCGGAAGCCGACGAGCCGGAGGCGGGCCGCATCGATCGCGGTGTGGTGCTCGCTGCGCTGCTGTTGACCGATGCGCTGGATTTGCATCGCGGGCCGACGGCGGTGCGACCGATGCCAGTGCGGCCGAAGCCGGTGCGCGCGCCGGGCGTGAAGCCGAGCGCGAGCGCGGCGCTCGCGGCGATCGCGAACGAGGGCGCGAAGGCGAGGGCGGAGGCGAAGGCGAAGGCAGACGCGGACGCGAAGGCGAAGGCGAAGGCGGTTGCCGCGCTGACGCGCGCGGTGGTGGACGCGCCGGCCGACAGCGAGCGCCGGATGCCCGGCGGCGAGAAGATGGCGCCGCTGCTCGCCGAGAAGGCGTATCAAGCGGGAAAGAAGCTCGTTCGTGCGCATCGTCTCGCGGAGGCCGCCGCCGAGCTGAAGCGCGCGGCGTCACTCTACAAGGCCGTCGAATACGATCTCTGGGCGGCGTGGGCAGCGGCACGCGCCGATGCGCGCGGCGACGGGAGCCACCTCGAAGCGCTCCGCGCCGTCGCCGAGCTGGCCATCGAGCAAGACACCGAGCGCGGCTTCGCGACGTTCGTGCTCGGGCACATCGCGAAGCGACGCGGCGACGACGCGGGAGCGGCGGAGCTGTTCGCACGCGCGCGCGTGCTCGATCCGGAGGTCGACACCATCGACGCGTGGGAGGTGCGGCTGCAGATCGGGGAGGCGTCGCCCACGAGCACACGCGGCGAGGTGAAGGCGTTGGCGCCGCTGCTCACCGGGGAGAAGGCGGAGGCGGACGCGCGCGCGGAGGCGAAGGCGGACGCGGACGCGAACGCGGAGGCGCGCGCGGAGGCGGACGCGGAGGCGAAGGCAGGCGCGGACGCGGGGGCGGCGCGGCAGGTGGCGGCGGATGTGCGGTTGGGCACGGAGCTGCGGGGGCGTGCGGAGCGCGAGGTGGCCGGGCGGAGACGGCGCAAGGAGCGGCGCGCGCGTGCTGTCGACGCTGTCGACGCTTCTCCGCGGGCGAGCTCATCGCGCGGATGGATCGTGACCATCGCGATCGTCGGCGTCATCGTTGCGGGCGTGTGGATCATGACGCGCACGACGCCTCACGACACTGCGCCCGTTGTCACCGCGAGCACGACGACGACAGCGACGACGACGACGCCCGCCACCTCGCCGACGACGTCCACGACGACGTCACCGATCGGCGTCGCCTCTGTCACCGAGGCGCCGGCCAGCGCATCGCCTCGCGCATCGAGCGTGCCTGCATCCGCCACGAGCGCCGATCCGACGGCGGGCGCTGCGATGCCTGACGCGAGCCGAGTCCCCGCGGACGCGTCATACGTAGACGTCGATGCGGGTCTTCCCCCGGTCGACGCTTCGAAAGGTGTCCTCGTCTTGCCCAGCGCCGCGGACGGGCATCGCGTCTACGTCGACGGCCGTTTGGCCGGCGTTCCGCCCCCGCCGATCGTCCTCGCGTGTGGACGACACACCATTAAAATAGGCTCGCAGGGCCGCGAGCAGGTCGCGTTCGTGCCGTGCGGCGGCAGCCTTCCGCTCGCGTACCCGTGACGGCGATGCACATCATGCGCGCGTCACACCTTCGCGCGATCGTTACGACCGTTACGATCGAAATGTGAACGGTCGGGCGTCACGCCGTGCCGTGGCACACATTCGATGTCGTGGTCACGACCGTGAAACGCCGACAGGCGAGCGCTTTTCTGCGAGCGGCGCGGGATGTCGCGACGAGGCACCGCAATTGCACCGCTCGATCGCATGCACGCTCTTGATTACCAGGGGGAGCTGCTCGCGTCGGACCGTCCGACCATACCCGTGCCGGAGCCGCGCGAGTCAGGCGTACGCCTGAAAGTCGAACGCGTTGCTTACGCCGCCGCAACCGTCGATGTGGTCCTGTGTGACCTATCGCGGGATCCACGGAGCGAGGACCATGTCTCGCGCGAAGACCGCGACGCGGCAGCGCATCGTTCGGGGTTCGTCCCCGCCCGATGCCCGCCGCGCTTCGGAGCGTTCGCCGTGGTCGTTCAGAACGAGAGGCCGCCGTCGACGTCGATGGTGCGCGCGTTGAAGTAGTCGCACTCGAGCGCGAACTGCACGGCGGTCCAGATGTCCTCGGGCATGCCGATGCGGCCGACCGGAATGTTCGCGACGACGGCGTCGCGAGCCTTCTGGTTCATGCCCTTCGTCATCGGGGTCTCGATCATGCCCGGCGCGATCGCGGTGACGCGAATGCCGTACGGCGCGAACTCACGCGCCCACGTCAGCGTGTTCGCGGCGAGCGCCGACTTCGCGGCAACGTAGTTCGACTGGCCGCGGTTTCCGTGGCGCGAGATCGAGGACATGTTCACGATGACGCCCGGACGTGCGCCGGCAGCGACCATCGTCGCGG
>JAXDMI010000947.1:0-10362 GCA_034666145.1 Myxococcales bacterium
TGGTCGACCACTGCGAGAGCTCGTTGAGGTCCGAATCCTGGAGCGTGTACTGGTACTGCGCCGCAGATGACCGTCCGCCGACCTGGATGTCCTGGCGAACCTGCATGTAGAGCGTCATGCCCTGAACGCTCCCGGACTTCGCCTTCAGCCGCGCGAGGACCTGATCCGCCGTCGAAGCGCGCTGCGCGAGCGGCTTCAGGTTGATCATCAGACGCCCCTGACTGAGCGTCGGGGTGGGCCCGATCCAGTAATAGACGCTCTCGACGTCGGGGTCGGTCTTCACGAGGTTGCCGACCGTCTGGATGCGCGTCGACATCGCATCGAACGAGACGTCGGGCTCCGCCTGCGCGACGCCAATGATGAGGCCCGTGTCCTCTTGCGGAAAGAAGCCCTTCGGCGAGACGACGTAGAGGCCGAGCGTGGCGACGAGCGTGAGGCAGGTCACGCCCAGCATGACCTTCGGATGCCGCATCACGGCGGCGAGGCTCTTGCCGTACCCGGCCGTCACGCGCTCCAGCGCGCGTTCGGACCACTCGTACGGCCGGCTGTGCTTCTTGGTCGTGTCGTGGCGAAGGAGCCACGCGCACATCATCGGCGTCAGCGTGAGCGAGATGACGCCCGACATCACGATGGCGACACTCACGGTGACCGCGAACTCACGGAACAAGCGTCCGACGATGCCCGGCATCAACAAGAGCGGGATGAAGACCGCGATGAGCGACACGGTCATGGAGATGATGGTGAAGCCGATCTCTCGCGCGCCGTCGATCGCCGCTTTCAGTGGCGGAACGCCCTCCTCGAGATGCCGCGTGACGTTCTCGATCACGACGATCGCGTCGTCGACGACGAACCCCGCCGCGATGGTGAGGCCCATGAGCGACAGGTTGTCGAGCGAGTAGCCGAGCAAGTACATGACGCCAAACGTGCCGACGAGCGACAGCGGGATGGTCACGGCCGGAATGAGCGTGGCCCGTGCGTTACGGAGGAATCCGAAGATGACTGCGACGACGAGCGCGATCGTCAGCAGCATCGTGATCTCCACGTCGTCGACGGACGCGCGGATCGTTTGCGTGCGATCGCCGACGACCGACAGCTTCGCGGCCGGCGGCAGCGATGCTGTCAAGGCCGGCAGCCGATCCTTGATCGCCTGCACCGTCTGGACGACGTTGTAGCCCGGCTGCTTGTGCACATCGAGGATGATGGCGCGCTTGTCCTGGAGCCAGGCGGCTTGCCGCGTGTCCTCCGCTCCCTCGACGACAGTCCCGAGATCGCCGATGTGGACCGGCGCGCCGTTGCGATAGGCGACCACCATCGATTTGTAATCGTCAGGCGACGTCACTTGATCGGTGGCGTCGAGAACCGTCGCTCGATGCGGACCGTTCAGCGTCCCCTTGGGAGTATTCACGGTCTGGATGCCGATGATCCCGCGCACGTCCTCGAGCGTGAGCCCGAGGCTCGCGAGCTTGTCGGGATTGACGATCACGCGAATCGACGGCCGCTGCTGCCCGTGGAAGTCGACGAGCCCGACGCCGGGCATCTGCGAGATCTGCTGCGCGACGTGGTCCTCGGCGTAGCGATCGAGATCCGTCAGCGGCAGCGTGTCCGACGTGAGCGCGAGCGACATGATCGTGAAATCGGCGGGATTGATCTTCGCGTACGTCGGCGGGTTCGGCAGATTCTTCGGCAAGAGGCCACTCGCCGCGTTGATCGCGGTCTGCACGTCTTGCGCGGCGCCGTCGATGGCGCGGCCCAGGTCGAACTGGAGCACGATCTGCGTGAGACCGAGCGAGCTCGACGAAGTCATCTGCGTGATGCCGGGAATATTGGAGAGCGAACGCTCGAGCGGTGTGGCGACCGACGTCGCCATCGTGTCGGCGCTCGCGCCGGGCATCGCAGCTTGGACGAGGACGGTCGGGAACTCGACCTGTGGCAGCGGCGCGACGGGCAGGCGGAAGTACGCCGTGATGCCCACGAGCAAGAGGCCGATGGCGAGCAAGAGCGTGCCGATGCGGCGGCGGATGAACGGCTCGGAGATCATTGCGCGACCTCCTTTGCGGTCACTCGTGCGCCCGCGGCGAGCCGTGCCTGTCCCGCGACCACGACGGCGTCGTTCGCCGCGAGCCCGGAACGAACCTGCGTCTTACCGTCGACGGTCGCGCCCGCTTGGATGGGGTGTGCCTCGACCGTCGTGTCGGGCTTCACCGCGTAGACGTACGACCCGTGCTGTCCTTGGAGCACGGCTTGCGCGGGTACGACGATCGAATTCTGGTCCGTGCGCAGGAGGACGCGCACCGTCACGAACTCGCCCGGCCAGAGCGCGCGCTGCGCATTGGAGAAGAGAGCCTTCAACCGCACCTGCCCCGACGTGGCGTCGATCTGACTGTCGATTGCCCCGAGCTCGCCTTGGCCCAAGCTGCGCGTGCCATCGTGCGTGTACGCGGCGACCGTGACCTTGGCGCCCGCCGCGCGCACCGCGGGCAGGTCGTCTTGCGAAATCGAGAAGAGGACGGCGATCGGATCCATCTGCGTCACGGTTACGAGGCCGTTCGGGTCGGACGCATGCACGATCGATCCGGGGTCCACGAGCCGCAGTCCGACGCGTCCGTCGAACGGTGCCCGCACGGTCGTGAAGCCGAGATTGAGTCGGGCAGTGTCGATCATCGCGCGATCGCCCTGCGTCGCAGCCTCGAGCTCCGCCACTTGCGCGCGGAACGTGTCGAGGTTCTGAGCGGGCGCCGCGCCGATCGACGTGAGCTTCTCGAAGCGTGTCACGTTCGTCTTGGCGTTGGCGAGCGATGCCTCGTCCTTCGCGAGGGTCGCTCTTGCCGACTGGAGCTGCGCCTCGAACGGTCGCGGATCGATCTGCGCGAGCACGGCGCCGCTCTTGACCTCGGTGCCCTCCGTGAATGTCACCCTCTCGAGCTGACCGTCGACGCGTACCTTCACATTGACGACGTTGAGCGGCTGCACCGCGCCGACTCCCGCCAGCCAGATCGGCATGTCCTCCTGCTTGGCGTGTCCGACCGTCACGGGGATGGCCGGCGCGAGCTCGGCCGCCATGCTGGGATGCGCGCGTCGCAAGTGCACGACGAGCGCGACGGCTCCGAGCACGACTGCCGCGATGACGAACACGATCCGCTTCACGTTGTCCTCCTTTGGTTTCCGAAGCCGCCGCCGAGCGCACGAAACAGGCCCACCGCCGATTCGAGGCGCTGGAGCCGCACCTGCAGCAGCGCGTCCTCGGCCTGGTATTCGGTGCGCTCGGTGGTGAGCACCGTGAGAAAGTCCGCGGTTCCTGCTTCGAGCTGCGCTCGTGCGAGCACCGACGCCCGACGCGCCGAGTCGACGGCTGCCTGGTCCGCGATCTCGAGCTCGTTCAAGCGCGTCGTCGCGGTGAGCGCGTCGTCGACGTCGCGCAGCGAATTCAGGATCGTCTGCCGGTAGGTCGAGGCGAGCTCCACGGCGTGCGCGCGGTCGTAGCGAAGCTGTCCCTCGAGACGACCGCCTTCGAAGAGCGGCTGCGCCATACCGCCGACGAGGGTGGCGATGGCGGTGGGCGGAAAGAAGTCCGCGAGGGACGCGCTGCCGATGCCGCCTTGCGCGGTGAGCGTGAAGCTCGGAAAGAACGCGGCGCGCGCGGCACCTATGTCGAAGTTCGCGGAGATGAGGCGCTCCTCGGCGGCGCGGATGTCGGGCCGCCGCTCGAGAAGCGCCGCGGGAAGTCCCGCGCCGACTCGAGGAACCGAGACGTCCATCAAGGTTCCCCCATCGATGTGGAAGCTCTCGGGTGCCTCGCCGGACAGCGCCGCGAGCTGGTGGACACCCTGATCGAGCAGCGTCTGCAGCGACGGGATGATGGCCTCCACCGTCGCGAGCGCATTCTTCTGCTGCTCCACTTCGACGTTCGACGCGATGCCGCCGGCGGCGCGCGCCTCGATGAGCGTGAGGACCTGGCGCTCTTCGTCGGCGACGCGCTTCGCCAGCCGGAGGCGCGCGTCGAGCGCGAGGAGCTGGAGATACGTATCGGCGACCGAGGCTTCGAGCGTGAGCTCGACGGTCTGCGCGTCGAAGACGCTCGCATCGGCGAGCGCCGCGGCCGACTGCGCCTTCGCGCGATTCTTCCCCCAGAAATCGAGCTCGTAGCTCGCCGAGAGGAAGACGCTTTGCACGCGCGTGCCGCTCGCGCCGATGCCTTGATTCATGCTGGCGCCGAGATCGAGCGTCGGATAGCGGGACGCGCCCGCGACCTCGGCTTTGCCTCGTGCTTCGTCGATGCGTGCGACGGCGGCTCGTAGATCGAAGTTGCCGGCCGCACTTCGCGCCACGAGCCCGTCGAGCTCGGCGCTGCCGAAGCTTTGCCACCAAATCGCGTCAGCCGTCGCTTGGCCGGAAGCGCCACCGTTGAAAGAGGCCGGCAACGCGACGGCGGGCCGCCGATAGGCCGGCGTCATCGAGCACGCGCTCACGAGCAGCGCGAGAACGAGAAGGACGAGTCGCATGACGAATACGTAAAGCGCAGCCTCGAATGAGGCCGCTCTCATCCGACGAGAGGCCGGTGGCGATCGACGAGGGGCATCAGTCCCGCTCGGCCCTTCGGGAGCTCGAACCAGAACCGTGCGCCGAGCCCGAGCTTCGACTCGACGCCAACGGTGCCGCCGTGTGCTTCGACGACCCGCTTCACGGTCGCGAGACCGAGCCCGATGCCCGGCTTCTTCGTATTTCGCGCGCGCACGTAAGGCTCGAAGACGCGCCGCTGGTCGCGGTCCGGAATCCCCGGCCCGTTGTCTTCCACTTCGACGCGCACCATCTCGTCGTGCTCGCGGACGCGGACCGTCACGCGCCGGTCGTCACGGGCGGCCGCGGCGACGTACTTGACGGCGTTTCGGACGAGATTCCCGATCACGCTCGTGAGCGCGCCGGGCGCACACGCCACGGCCTGTGGTGTGAACGGCTCGGCCTCGAGGTTTGCGCCCGCTGCCGCCGCCTCCTCGCGGACATCGTCGACGACGCAGGCGAGGACGTCCGTGAGATCGGCCCAGGCGCCCGGCGCCGGCCGTCCGCCCGCGCGCGCGAAGTCGAGCAACCCGTCGATGAGATCGGTCATGCGATGGCAGCCGCGAAGGAGCACCGCGAAGAGGCCGCGCGACCGCTCGTCGTACGACCCACGTGATTGCAGCGTCGAGAGGCCCAGGATGAAGTTCTGGAGCGGGCCCCTCAGATCGTGCGCCACCCGGTCCGCGAACTTCTCGAGCTCGGTCGCGCGCTCCTCGGCGAGACGGTTTCGCTCGTCGAGGAGGCTCGCATAGCGGCGCGCGGACTTCGCAGCGAGGATGACGAACGCCGTCGCCAGCAGCGCGGAGATGGTGTCGAGCACGTACGACATGCGTGCAGCATGCATCCGCAGCGCGCGAATGTGCTCGCCCGCCTCCTGCGCGAACGCCGCCTCGAACGTGACGAATTGTTCGACGGCGGAGTCGGCACGCGCTGCGGCGGGCACACGCTCGTGCAGGCGGATCTCTCGCGCGCCGGGGACATCGCCGGCGTCGAGGCGTCCCAGGATTACGTCGTCGACGGCGAGCAGCGCGGCGACGCTCGCCCGGACCTCGGTACGAAGGCTGCGCTCTCGCGGGGAGGCCTGCACGGGGACATCCGCGGCGAGCGCATGGCGCAGGCGCTCCTTGGTTGCTTCGAACGGCGGATGCTCGGGGTGCCCCAACAAGGGGCTCGTCTGGCTGTCGAGTCGGTGGATGTCGCGCCAAATCGCCGAATAGCGCGCCACGGTCGGTGCCGTGTCGGAGGCGATGCGAATGGCCTCCGCATCGATCCGTTCCGCTGCGCGCTGCGCGTACCAATTCGCCCCGAAGAAGCTCGTCACGACGGCGAGCGTCACGATGACGAGCACGACTGTCGGTGAGCCCGAGCTACGCACGTTGTTGCTCATGGTTCGTAGCTTCCTATGCGGGCGCGCGGTGTTCGACCGGGCGTCGACGAGCGGCCGGCATCTTCCGACGAGCGGTAGGACGCTTGCGGCCTTGCTGTGGCTACAATCACCTTCGTGCGGCAAAGGCAGCTACGGGGCATCGGCGTCATGGGGAGCATCGCGCTGCTCCAGCTCGTCACCGAGTACCTCACGACCCATGACGACGGGCGCTTCCTCTCGAAGCTCACGGTGCTCGTCGTCGGCTTGCCGCTCGTCGTCGCTTGGGCTTCGGCGTTCACGCGATGGTGGACGGCCGAGCGCCGCAATGGGTCGATTGTCGCGCTGGCCGTCGGCGCGTTCGTGTCCGGCGCTCTCTTTGCTGCGCTCCTGTCGGCGGTTCGTCTTGTCGGACTCTCGATCGAGCGACTTCAGCCGCACACCGGCGCGTGGGGTGCGATCGACGTCATGCGCATCGGCTTCACGATGGGGCTGACGAACTTCGCGCTCTGGGCGCTCGGCTTCGTCTTTCCGTTCGCCGCGGAGGATGCGCGTGTGCGCGCGCTCGAGTCCGAGAAGCTCCGGACCGAAGCCGAGCTCGCGCGGCTCCGCGCGCATCTCGAGCCGCATTTTCTGCTCAACACGCTCAGCGCGGTCTCTGGTCTGGTCACCGAGGACCCGCGGCTGGCGCGCCGAATGCTCGCGACGCTCGGCGAGCTCCTACGCGACTCGCTGCGCTCCAACAGCGAGACGCAAACGCTCGACGAACAGCTGGCGTGGCTTCGCCGCTACGCGCAGATCCTCGAAGTGCGCCATGCGGGGCAGCTCGAGTTCCGCTGGGAAACGGAGGCCGACGTGAACGCGGCGGAGCTGCCGTGGCTGCTCCTGCAACCGCTCGTCGAGAATGCCGTGAAGCACGGCGCGCTCATGCGGCGCGGCGGCGGCAACGTCACGGTCACGACGAAGCGCGAAGGGGAGAAGCTGGTGTGCATCGTCGAGGACAATGGCCCCGGCGTGCCCGCCGGCGAGACGCGCGCCGGTGCCTTCGGGCTAGCCTCCGTTCGACGGCGGCTGGCGTTGCGCTATGGCGATGACGCGAGCCTCGAGCTCGAGTCGTCGCCCTCGGGAACGCGATCCATCGTGGAGATGCCCTACCATGAGTGAAGGAAACGTCCTGCGCGCGCTCGTCCTCGAGGACGAGTGGCCGACGCGCAATTATCTCGTGCAGCTCGTCGAGGGCACACAGCTCGCCGAGGTGACCGGAGCGGTCGGCACGATCGACGAGGCGCGTGAAGCGCTCGCGGGCTCGCCCATCGACGTCGTCTTCGTCGACCTGCAGCTCGCTGCGACCGGCGACACGCGCACCGGCCTGGATCTGATCCGCTCGATGGCCGACGCGCCCGGCGCGCCGATGTTCGTGATCGCCACGGCGTTCGAGCAGCACACCCTGGAGGCGTTCGAGCTCGGTGTCGTGGATTACGTGCTGAAGCCCTTCAGCGAAGAGCGCGTCGAGCAATGTCTCCGTCGCCTCGCCGCGCGTCGGCCTGAGCGGCGTGGCGGACCGCTGCGCGTCGTAGCGCGCAAGAAGAAGAGCCTCGTGTTCCTCGATCCGAAGGAAATCTGGGCCTTCGAGGCCGCCGATCGGCTCACGTTCGTGCATGCGAAGCGCGGTCGCTTCGACATCGATCTGACGCTCGCGACGATCGAAGCGTCGTTCGGCCGCACGCTCACGCGCGTCCACCGCAACTGGCTCGTCAATGCGGACTACGTGCGCGAGATGGACCGCGAGGGTGGAGAGATGACGCTCGTCGTCGGTGGCGAGCAAGAGTCGGAAGGGATCCGTGTCCCGGTGTCGCGCGACCGAGCCAAGCCCGTGCGCGACTTGCTGCTCCAGAACGCAACGGGCGTGCGGCGCAGCTAGGCCTAGCTGGGGAAGCTGTCGCCGAACATCGGGAGGCCGCTCTTCGATTGCGCCTTCGTGGCCTCGTCCTGGATGACGTCCCAGTGCTCGGCCAAGCGACCGTTCTCGACGCGCACGATGTCCGCGACGATCCAGTTCACAGGCTGACCGATATTCGAGAATCGGCCGTGGAGAATGACGTAGTCGCCCGCTGCCGTGATGAGCGCATTCTCGTATCTCATCTCCGGCGGCGCGGCCTTGACCAGGTCGAAGAGGCCGTCGCGTCCGGGTGCGATGTGGGGACTGTGCTGGATGTAGCTTGGTGACCAGAGCCTTTCCGCCGTCGCGAAGTCGCGCTTGTTGAACAGCGTGTCGAAGGCTCCGAGGACCAGCGCCTTGTTCTGCTCCTGCTTGTCTTGTTCCGAGCTCATGATGTTCACTTTGCTTTCTCTTCCTGGGCGCGCTTGGCGAGAGTTGCGAGCGCTTCGCGTCCAAATGCCGTGCCGGCGATACCCCAGCCGTCTTCCGCCGCCTCGGTGAGCAGCACCCATGTCCGAGCGGTGTGGGGATCCTCGGCAAGGTGGCGGTCGACGCCGCAGCTGCGAAAGCTCGCAAAGAAGGCGTAGCTCGAGCGCCGCGCGGGCGCGTCGTCCGGTATTGCGCGCGGCACGACAGTTACGTGGAACTGGAATTCACTTTCGCCAGCGAAAGTCGGCGAGGGAGGATCCGGCTGGGGCATGAGCGCCTGGAGAGAGCCGGGCCTCGGGAGAGCCGGACCTCGCGTTTCAACGTTCGGGCCGCGAAGGGGCGGCGCGTGCGACGCAGTCTGTCGCGTCCGAGCAGCGGTGCCTCGCGCTCGTACCTTTTTCGTTGACGCGATTTTCTCGTCATCGGCTGCGAGCACGGCAGCGCGTCGTGGGAATGCCGCACGTCGCCTCCGATCCGGTCGTCGAGCGCGTTCCACGGCGAGGACGACGCGCGAAGCGTTCGGCGCACGCGCGACGCGTGGCGGGGCGCTCAGAGGGCCGAAAATCTCGATGGTATGACCCCGTCATGCAGCTCACCGAACTGTCCGATGAAGCGCTCGTCTCGCAGCTCGCCGCGATCTGTCTCGAGGCCCACCGCCTGACCGCGCGGCTCGTCACCTATCTGATCGAGGTCGAAGCGCGGCGTCTCGACCTGAAGGCAGCATGCACGTCGATGTTCGACTTCTGCGTGCGAAGGCTCGGAATGAGCGAGGGCGCGGCGTTCCGCCGGATCAACGCGGCGCGCTTGGTGAAGCGATTTCCCGGCTTGCTTGCGCGCATCGAGAGTGGAGAGCTGCATCTGTCGTCGCTCGTTCTCTTGCGTCCGCACCTGATGCAGCTCACGGATGCGAAGGCCGCGGAGCTGGCAGCGGCCGTCGCGGGAAAGACGCAACGCGAGGTCGAGGAGCTTCTCGCGCGGCGCGCGCCGAGGCCAGACGTGCCGTCGTCGATCGTGGAGCTGCCGCGTGCGCCCCAGGCGCAGGTGGAGCTGGGATCGCCACGAGAGTCGGCAGTTGCGGCGCCTGCGCTCGAGCCGGCGCCTGCGCCTGGACCAGCGCGCATCGTTCCGCTCTCCGAGGCGCGTTTCAAAGTGCAGCTCACGGCCAGCGCGGAGCTCCGCGAGAAGCTCGAACGCGCGCGCGATCTGATGAGCCATGCGAACCCGCGCGGCGATCTCGCCGTGGTCGTCGAACGTGCGCTCGACCTGCTCCTCGACCGTCTGGAGAGGGAGCGACTCGGCAAGCTGACGCGACCGGCAAGGCGTCCCGCGACGACGCCGCGCGTGGATAGGCCTCGCACTCCGCGAGCGCGGAGCGCGATCCCGCGTGGAGTGCGCCGCGAAGTCTTCGAGCGAGACAGCGCGACGTGCACGTTCGTCGACGCCGAGGGCCGTCGATGTCCGTCGCGCGCGAACCTCGAGCTGGATCACATCATCTCGCGCGGGCTGGGTGGCGGCGACGAAGCCACGAACCTGCGCGTCCGCTGCCGCGCGCACAATCGACTGCATGCGGAGGAGGTCTTCGGAAAGGAGCACATCGCGCGAGCCGTCGACTTTCGCCAGCGAAAGTCGCGCTGCGTCGAGAGAGTCGAGAGAGTCGAGAAAGTCGAGAGCATCGAGTCGCCGGAGAGTCACGTGGATGAAGCTGCGGAGGAGGCGGGACCGGCGGGGACGTCGATCGACGTTGCGATGCGGGGGCTCGTCGGTCTGGGATTCGCGCGATCGGACGCGCGGCGCGCGATCGAGGCCATCGCGCGCCGGCGGAACGCGCGTGCCGAGATGTTGCCGGTGCAAGACGTGATCCGGGAAGCGATTGCCGCGTTGACCTGAGAGCGTCCCGCGCGCGGTGGGTTCGTGGTGAGAACGTGACCTGCGGGGCGGCGGTATGTCTTCGCGCAGTGGGATGGTGGCATGCTCGGCGGGCGGGAGGCGCGACCGGGAATCGGCGGCTTCGTGGGGGCGACGCACGTGCTCGTCGGGTTCCTCTTTCTCGCCGGGGTGATCAGCGGCCGATGGCCAC
>JAXDMI010000948.1:0-11090 GCA_034666145.1 Myxococcales bacterium
AACGCGCGCGGCTCCTCGCGCACACGCTCCGCGATTTCCGTCGCAACGGTCTCGAGCTCGACGCGAAGGGACAAGGGCGCGTCCGCGAGATCAACGAGGAGCTCACCAAGCTCGGTCAGGACTTCGACGCCAATCTCGCCGCGTCGCATCTGTCGATCGACGCGACGCCGGCGCAGCTCGACGGGCTGCCGAAGGAGTGGCTCGCGTCGCACAAGCCGGATCCCGCCGGCAAGATCCAGATCTCCACCGACTACCCCGACTACTTCCCCGTCCTCACGTACGCGAAGGACCGCAAGCTCGCGCTCGATCTCTACAAGCAGTTCGAGAACCGCGCCGCCGACAAGAACGTCGCCGTCCTCGATCGCATCCTCCTCATCCGCGACGAGAAGGCGAAGCTCCTCGGCTACCCGACGTGGGCCGACTACGTGCTCGAGCCGCGCATGGCGAAGGACGCGAAGACGGTGGCGACCTTCCTCGACGGTCTCAAGAAGCACCTCGCCAAGAAGGGCGACGCCGAGATGGCGGAGTTCCGGGCGGCGCACGCGAAGCTCGGTGGGAAGCTGTCGGACCCCATTCCGCCGTCGGATCGCCTCTATCTCGAGGACCAGCTGCGCAAGACGAAGTACGGCCTCGATTCGAAGGAGGTCAGTCAGTACTTCGAGGTCCGCAAGGTGAAGGAAGGCCTCCTCACCATCACTTCGAAGATGTTCGGCATCACGTATCGGCGCGCGGATCTGCCGACGTGGCACGCCGACGTCGAGCCGATGGAGGTGGTCGACACCGCGAGCGGCAAGGTGCTGGGTCGCTTCTTCTTCGATCTCTATCCGCGCGCCGGCAAATACAAACACGCCGCCGTCTTCAGCATCCGAGACACCGTGAAGCTGCAGGACGGCTCACGCCTCGTGCCGATGGCGGCGATCGAGTGCAACTTCCCGCGGCCTGGTGCCGGCGGTGCGGCGCTCATGAGCCATCAGGACGCGGTCACCTTCTTCCACGAGTTCGGACACATCCTCCATCACGTCCTCAGCGAGGCGGAGCTCTCGTCCTTCGCGGGCACGAGCGTGGCGCGCGACTTCGTCGAGTCGCCCTCGCAGATGCTCGAGGAGTGGGCATGGGCGAAGGAGACGCTCGATCTCTTCGCCGTGCATCACGAGACCGGAAAGCCGATGCCCAAGACGCTCCACGCGGCGATGCTGCGCTCGCGCGGCTTCGGTCGTGCGCTCTCGACGCAGCGGCAGCTGTTCCTCGCGGCGCTCGATCAGACGTACCACACGCGTACGCCGCCCTTCGACACGACGAAGGTGCTGCAGGAGGTGAACGACGCGTACACGCCGTTCAAGTACGTCGAAGGTACGCACTTCCAGGCAAGCTTCGGTCATCTCATCGGCTACGACGCCGGGTACTACGGCTACCAGTGGGCGCTGTCGATCGCCCAGGACCTCTTCACGCGGTTCAAGAAGGAGGGCCTCTTGAACACGAAGACCGCCGCCGACTATCGCGCGGCCATCCTCGCCCGGGGCGCGAGTGACGAGGAGGCGAACCTGGTCGCGAAGTTCCTGGGAAGGGCGCCCAACGACGCCGCGTACAAGGCGTTCTTGCTCGAGTGAGCTCCGTGAGCACGACGACGACGACGACCATCATCACCGGCGTTCGCGCACGTAGGCTCGACGTGCCAATGCGGCGCGCCTTCGGCATCGCGGGCGGCGCGCAGGAAGTCGCGCGCAACGTGCTCGTCGAGATCACGCTCGCTTCCGGCATGCGCGGATACGGCGAGGCGGCGCCGCTGCCGCCGTTCAACGGCGAGACGCAGGACGAGGCGCTCGCGGCGATCACGAAGGCAGGGCCCGAGCTCGTGGGCGAGGACGTGCGCGCGTGGCGAAGGCTCGCCGAGAAGATCTGGGCGCTCTCGCCATCGGCGTCGGCGGCATGCGCGCTCGAGACCGCGGTCTTCGATGCGCTGGCGCGTGCGAACGGGACCTCGTTGCGACTGTTCTTCGGCGGAGCGGAGGAGGAGCTCGTCACGGACATCACCATCACCACCGGCAGCGCCGAGGACGCGTCGCGGGATGCGCTCTCGCATGCGGGCTTCGCCACGCTGAAGATCAAGGTCGGCGGACGCGCGGGTCACGACGTCGATCTCGACGTGGCACGCGTGCTCGCGGTCTCGGCGGCGCGTCCCGATGCACGTCTCCTGCTCGACGCCAACGGCGGCCTGTCGATGGACGAGGCGCTTCATCTCGCTCGCGAGCTGCGCGCGCACGACGTGGTGCCGGCGCTGTTCGAGCAGCCCATCGCGCCCGGCAGCTGGGAGGCGTTCGCGGAGATCCGCGCGAAGAGCGGCCTCCCCATCGCCATCGACGAATCCGTGACGCACGCCGAAGACGTGATCGCCGCGCATCGCGCCGGCGCGGCGGACGCGGCGAACGTGAAGCTGATGAAGTCGGGGATCGCGCGGGCGCTCGACATCGTGGCCGCGACGCGCGCGTGTGGGCTGCTCCCGATGATCGGCGGCATGGTCGAAGCGCGGCTCGCGATGGGCACATCGGCCTGCCTTGCGGCGGGGCTGGGCGGCTTCGCGTTCATCGACCTCGACACGCCGCTCTTCCTCGCGGAAGACCCCTTCGAGGGCGGCTACGTGTACCGCGGCGACCGCCTCGATCTCTCGCCCATTCAAATGGGCCACGGCTGCGTGCCGCGCGACGACGTCACATAGGCCCGTCGCCTGCCCGACCGCGTGTGCGCGCGAACACGTGCGCCCTGTGCGCGCACGGATTTCGGGCCAAATAACCTCATGATTCCGGTGCTGCCTCCGCGGCGTGGGATTTGTAGAGGCTGTGCTCCGTGCACACCAACAAGGTCACGGCGCTTTCTGTACTCGGTCGTCGTCTCGTTCTCGTCGGCTTTCTCGGTCTCGCGGCGTTCGCGTCCGGCGCATGCAAGTCGACGTCGACGTCGACCGACGTACCCGCGGCCGAGTCGGTCGATCGCGCACCGACCTACGTCTACGAGGTCACCTACAAACCCGGCGTCGTCGTCGTCGACGAGGCCACGGTCAGCGCCTCGCTCCTCGACATGAGCGACGACGGCGCGACGTTCACCTTCGATGCGTCGGCGACGGGGATCGACGGGCTGCAGCCAGGGGCCGTGGTCCTCATCTGGGGTCTGGCATTGCGCAAGGTCACGACGGTGGACACGCAGGGCGCGACGATCGTCGTCCAGACGGATCCTGCGGCGCTCACCGACGCCATCCAAGACGGCACCATCAAGTGGGACCAGGGCATCGACTTCACCTCGGGTGGTAGCGGCAACTTCGTCAACGCGGGCTCGGGTGTCGTCACCGACGACGGCGGCGTCGCCACGCGCAAGTTCGGGGTGAGCCTGAAGCCCGGCGAGCAGAGCCTCTCCGGCAAGGTCGATGACTACGACTACAAGCTCACGTTCAAACCGACGCCCGGCAAGCTCGAGGTCGAGGTCGAGATCAGCCGGAAGGACGCGGGCATCGAGCTGTCGGTCAGCGCAAAGGGGTTCGTGAACAAGTTTCGCACGAGCGCGGACATCGCCATCGCCGGCGGAGAAACGACGTCGGCCTCGATGAGCAACGACAGCGTCTTCGGCGAGATGAACCTCTCGTTCACGGCAGGCAAGCCCACCAACGCGGACTCCTCGGGGCAGACCATCCTCAAGATCCCCTTCTCCTTCAAGATCCCCATCCCGATGCCCGGAGGGTTTCCCGCGTTCGTCCAGGTCCAGGCGGGCTTCGCGATCACGATGGCGCTCACCAGCACCAATGCCAGCGCCGCGGGGAGCTATGTCATCCCGTTTCACGGCTCGGCCGGCTTTCAGCTGCCGGCGGGCGCCGGCGACCCGACCCCGGCCGGCGCCATGGAGGCCGACCCCAAGATCGGCGACGGCACGACGACGACGAGCCTCGGCGTGTCCGCGATGGGCGTGCAGGTCGGCTTTCCTCATATCGGGCTCGGCATCGGCGTGAGCGAGCTCCAGACGATGGCGTACGTCAGCCAGGTGACCAGCGCGCAGCTCAAGACGCCCGGCGAGCTCGGCCTCATCCACTGCCAAGCGCACTCGCTCGAGCTCAGCACGCAGGTCGGTGTTCAAGCGGAGGTCTTCGGGCTCAAGTTCAACTCGGCCTCGAAGGAGCTCTACAAGAAGTCGGTGGACCTCACGCTTCCGGAAGGGACGAGCTGCAATTGACGAAGCCCGCGCTTCGCTTGGCGGTCCCGCTCGTCCTCGCCGCGCTCGGTCTCGCGCGAGACGCGCAGGCGGCTCTGGACACCTACACCTTTCGCGACAACCTCCAATCGACGGAGGGTGGCCTCGCCGGCAACGTGCTGCAGTTCGAGTCCAACAACGGCGACCCGACGCCCGGCACGTTCGTGGACGCGACGATCGACGTGAGCGCGTGCCCCAACGCGCCGACGGTGCGCGGCTACTCGTTCCCGCAGTACAGCGGATTCAAGTCGCTGAACAAGGCACCGATCGTCGCCGGCGAGTCGTACACCATCACGATGATCGTGAAGTTCAACCCGCTGCAGGGAGCCTTCACGCGACTCATCGACTTCTCGGACTCGACGCTCGACGAGGGCATCTACGTGCTCAACGGCGAGATCAGCTTCTACCCGGTGGGCACGTTCGCGCCGGGGGCGTTCGTCGACAACCAGTTCTCGGTGATGACGCTCACCCGGGATGCTGCGACCAGTGTCGTGGCGCTCTACATCGGGTCGACCCCGGCCGGAACCTATACGGACACCATGAAGATCTACGTGCCGACCAACGGCACGCTCCACTTCTTCATGGACAACACGACGGGCCCGGCGCCGATCGCCGAGTCGAGCGCGGGCATCGTGACCTTCGTGCGCGTCTCGGACACTCCGACCGATCTCGCGGGCCTCGCGGCATCGATCAGCGACGCCTGTCAGGCGGTCGCATGTGGCAACGCGAAGCTCGAGCCCGGTGAGGGGTGTGACGACGGTAACAACGCGGCTGGCGACGGTTGCGCGAAGAACTGCAAGATCGAGAACGGCTTCGCATGCGTCGAGAGCGACGCCGGCACGACCGACGCCGGCACGACCGATGACGCCTGCGCGAGCGCGGTCTGCGACGCACGCGACGACAAGTGTGGATACGCCAACGGCGGAGCGTCGACGTGCAACCAGCAGAACGCGAAGAGCGTCTGTCGATCCGGCAACTGCGGCGCCTCGTCGGGCAAGTGCATTCCGATGAGCGGCTGCTTCACGGATGCCGACTGTGCGTCGAACCACTGCGATACGCCCACGTTCATGTGTCTCCCCGCGATCGCCGTCCCCGACGCGGGACAAATGGACGCGGCGATCCAGGTGTCGCCCGACGCAGGTCCCTCATCGTCGGCCGAGCCGATGCCGGCGTCGGGCGGATGCACGTGCGAGATCGGACCGCGCCAGACCGGCGCGCCCGCGATTGGCCTCCTCGTCGCTGGAATCTTCGTCGCGCTCGGCCGACGCCGTGACAAGCTGCGGAGCGCCAAGAGAGGGCCATCATGAATTCGCGAATTCAGTCAGCGTGCGTCGCCATCGTTCTCGGAGCGGCGCTGTTCGGAGCTCTTGGTTGCAAGAGGCTCGGTCACGCGGCGAAGAAGGATCCGTGCACGCTGCTCACCGACGCGGAAATCGAGGCCGCGATGAAGCTCAAGGTGACCTCGCACAAGGGCGACGGAGACAGCTGCGAGTGGCAGCTCGGGAGCGGCGCGCAGTCGGGGATCGTCGGCCTCATGAAGTCGTCGGCGGGAGCGGAGGCGATCCTCAACGGCACGCTTGGCAAGGGCACCCCGGTGGCCGGCGTCGGCGACTCGGCTTCGTGGCTCGGAGGGATGACACCGATCCTCGTCGTCCACGCGAAGGGCGATATCTACCGCCTGAGCGTCACGTCGCCGCCGCTCATGACCCCCGACAGCGCGTCCACGAAGACCACGGTCGTGGACCGCCACAAGACCACCTCCGGTGGAACCTTGGAGACCGACGCCGTCAGCTTCGATTGGCCGAAGCTCGAAAGCGGCGCCGTCGTGCTCTCGAAGGCGTTCATCGCCCGCCTCTGATTCCGACCCGCGCGTCGAAGGAGAAGGCTTACTTCGCGGGCGTTTCTTTGGCGAAGAAGAGCGCGAGCACCTTGTTGCCGAACGCTTCGAAGGCGTCGGTGGCCATCGTCTCGTAGACCTTCTCTTCGGCGGGGCCCGGCATGATGTTGTCCTCGTCCTTGAGGACGCCGAGCGCAGCCTGCTTGAAGACGTCGGCCTTCAGCTTGATCGGCTTCGCGTCGCCTGGGATGACGAACATCGCCTCGAACGGGAACGTGATCCCCACGTAGCTGCCGCGCGGCTTCTGGCTCACGTACGAGTGGCCCGACCAGTCTGCCGACTCCGAGATGAAGAGCGTCGGCACCTTCACGTCCGGAAGCGTCTCGACCTCTTGCGGGATCTGCGCGCCCAGCGTCACGTCGAAGAGCTCGGGCGACAGCCCTGCATCGAACTTCGGTGCCAGCGCCTTCCCGAGGGCGTTCTCGCGCCTGGTGCTCTTCTTCTCGTCGAACTGCTTCGACGGATACGACACCTCGCCCATGAAGGACGGCGTCTTCGCGACGTACTGGTCGGCGCGTCCCATCGACTCGCTCTTCTTGCGCCGGAAGCGGATCTCGACGGCGGGGCCGTGCTGCTCCGCCCACGCGAAGAGACGCTCGACGAACGGGACGACGTTCTTGTCCTTGGTCGACGCGCGCTTCTTGTAGGCCTCGAGCTCGCGCATGTAGACCGCGTGGATGGCGGCGCGGAGCTCGGGCTCGACGCCGTGGTCCGGGTAGTGCTTCCCGAACTCGTCGAGCGCCGCGAGCGTCCCGACGGCCTTCGCCTTCTCGAGCTCCGACAGCATCGCGGTGCGGATCGACACCGAGACCTCGGGTCCGATCTTGGTTCCGGGGTGCTCGGTCTTGAACTTGAGCAGCGCGTCCACGGTCCCGGCGCGCTCCGCGTCACGCAGCTCGGCGCGCGGAAGGAGCGTGCCCGCGACCTCGTCCTTGAACTTGCGACCGCGCTCGAGATACGCGCGATACGAGTCGGTGTCGTTGGCCATGGTGGCGCGCGCGTACATCGTCTTGTCGCTGCCGTTGTTGCGCAGCGCCCAGAGCGTCGGCGCGAGGATGGCGGCGACGGCCAGCGCCACCACCGGCCCGAGCTTCTTCCACGGCGGGAGCCGCATGTCGTACGGGTCGCGGGGACCGACCGGGCTCGAGAAGCGCGGGTTGTGGAGCGGATCGACGGCGACGAGCTCCTTGGGATCCTCCGTCGCCTTCGCGTGCATCGCGCGATCGCGTGCACCCTGCACTTCACTGACGACGCCGGCCGCCTGCGCCGGGTCGGTGCACGGGAAGACGAAGGCGCTGCCGCCCGAGAACGCGACGCGGACCGAACCGCCCTGCGCGTCGACGCCGATGATGTCCTGCGTCGAGTGGACCTTGAACTGATCGCTGCGCGCGTCGATGAGGCACGCCGGGAAGAGATAGACGCCCGCCGCGTATGGCAGGGCACGCTCGCGGACCAGGCGCGCGAACGCCTGCACCAGACCGAACGCGATGCCGAAGATCAGCGCCGCGTAGAGGATGAGCGCCTTCCACGAGTGCAGGGCGAGGCCGCTGTCGAGCGACCCGTAGCCGACGCGCGTGACGATCACGAGCGTCACCAGGCAGCCGCCGGTCAGGGCCAGCCACACGAGCTTCGTCGGCTTCGCTCCCTTGATGGCGAGCAAAGGCGCCGGCGGAAAGCCGCTCATCACAGAACCGACGAACCGGTCCTGAATCGCGCGTGGGAGCTTGTAGAAGTCGACGGCCTTCATGCGGAGAAGGAGCGGGAGACCCCACCCGCGGCGAGCGTATCAGGCACTCTCGATACGTACGAGGTTCCGTGCAAGCGTCCCCAGACCGTTGAGATCCTCGACAGCTCCGCCGAGATGCGGTGTGGCAATGGCCGAGCCCGACTCGGTCTCCATGCGAAGCCGAGCCAGGAGGTCCCGATCGCGCTGCGCCCGCCAGCGTTCCGCGTCCGCGAGCTGGCCGAGCTTCTTCAGGGCGACGCGGTCGGTCTCGGTCGCTTCCGGGCCGAGCTGGATGGCCTCGGGGCCCCCAAAACCACGTGTATATGCCCAGCTTCGGTTGAGGACGTACCCGGCGAACGGAAGGCCGAGGTCTTTGATCTTGGTCTGGAAGAACGAGGCCTCGGCAAGCGCAGCCGGCTCGGGGCTCGTGACCAGCAAGAACGCGGCGTCATCGGACGAGAGGAGCTTCCGCACCGCCTCGGCGTGCTCGCGCATGCCGCCGAACATGCCGGAGAAGGCCCCCAGAAAACCCTGCAAATCCTTGTAAAACCCCTCACCGAAGGCCCGCGAAAAGACGCGCTCGATGAGATCCGAGGCGGCCCGCATGAACGCGCCCTTCTTCGGTAAGAAGACACCGATGACGCGCTCGTCGAGGAACATGGAGAGCTTTCGCGGCGCCTCCAGGAACTCGAGCGCATTGCGCGACGGTGGCGTGTCGAGCACCACGAGGTCGTATTTTCCCTCGGTGGCGAGCGTGTAGAGCGCCTCGGCCGCGGTGTACTCCTGCATGCCGGCGACGATCTTCGAGAGGTGCTGGTAGAGCCGGTTGTTCAGGATTTCCTGGACGCGGGCCTCGTCCGTGGCGAGGCGCCGGACCATCGATTCGAAGACCACCTCGGGGCTCAGCATCCACGCGTAGAGCTCGCCGTGGATCGGAATGCCGAGCTCGTCGAGCTTGGCGCGCGGTACCGGCGAAGGGGTCCGCGCCGCCTCCGGGATGCCCATCGCCTCGGCCAGGCGGCGCGCGGGATCGATGGTGAGGACCAGCACCTTGCGTCCGTGCACGGCGCTCGCGACGCCGATGGCGGCAGCGGTGGTGGTCTTGCCGACGCCGCCGGCACCGCAGCACACGATGACCTTCTTCGTGCGGACGAGCGGATCGACGAACGTCGTCGTGTCGCGGAGACCGGGCACCACGTCGGGCGGTCGGTTGCTCATGCCACGCTCTCCACGCCCATGAGCGACGCCATCTCTTCGGCGAGACGCGGCCCGTCGAGCCACACGTCCTGGAGCGCCACGATCGGCACCGTCACCTCGCGCTGGAGCCTGGCCAGCGAGACGCGCGCGCGATCGATGCGCTCCATGGTCCGCTCTCCGAGCGTCGGGCCGCGACCGTCCAGCATCGCGCGCACCGCCTCGCGCTCCGCGTCACTGAACGGATCGAACGGCACGCGATTGACCATGACCTGCGCGAGCGGGATGTCGTGCTGCGTGATGCCCTTCACGAGCTCGAGGGCCTCGCTCACGGGGAGCGTCTCGGGCAACGTCACCACGATGGCGCCGGTGCGCTGCTTGTCGGTGAGGAGGTCGAGCCCCTCTCGCACCGCGGCGGCGATCGGCCCGCTCGGGATGATGCGGAGCAGCGACGCCGGGATCTGCGCGAGCGCCAGCGCGTGTCCGGTGGCGGGCAAATCCACGATGATGAGCTCGTGCTCGTCAGAGCCGTCCCTGCGCTTCATGCGGACGAGATCGAGAAGCCTGTAGAGCACACCCATCTCGGGGAACGTCGGGGCCGCGGCCAGGAAGCGCCGGATGGCAGCCGAGCGCATGGCGGCGTCGGCGAGCAGCTTCATCGGGAGCACGTCGCGCAGGAACTTGGTGTGCCCGAGATGCGGCGCGAGCAGCACCGCCTTGATGTTCTCGCTGACCGTGACCGGCTCGATATCGAGGTGGTCGACGCCGAGCGCATCGGCGAGCGCCGAGCTGGCGGCGGGATCGCCGGCTATCTCCGCGCAGAGCACGCGTTTGCCGCGGCTCGCCGCGAATCGCGCGAGCGACGCCGTGACGGTCGTCTTCCCGACGCCACCTTTTCCCGTGACCAGCACGGCGCGCAGCGGAAGCAGCCTCTTCAAGCGTATCCATGCCTATCACAGCCTGAGGCGTCCGCGCTCCGGCGCGCGGTCAGGAGCAGGAGCGACGCCGGGCTCCCGCGCGGTGCTACGCTGGTGGCCATGCCGAGCAAGGAAGAAGAGGACATGGTCGAGGTCCGCTGCCCCGAGTGCGGCGCCACGGTGCGAGTCACGGTCGCCGAAGCCGAGCGCACGAACAAGGCCAAATGCCCGAAGGGCCATGAGGTGCCGCTCGCGAAGGCGCTGGGCTGAGACGTGACGAGGCGCGCTCCTCGCCCGGCCACGAGAGCCGCGCGTCTCGCCATCGCCGTGCTGGCCGTCACCGTGCTGGCCGTCGCCCACGCCGGCTGCGGGAACGACGCCGCGAAGGAGCTCTTCACGCGGCCGTTCGATGCCGGCGCCGATGCCGACGCCACCGACGAGCGCATCCCCACCGTCGACGAGACGCTCGGCGGTCCGTGCAACGAGGACGTGGAGTGCGAGGACGCGATCGCGTGCACGTTCGACGCGTGCGACCAGACCGTGAAGCGCTGTCGCAACACGCCGGACGACGCGCAGTGTGCGGACCCGCTCTACTGCAACGGTCGCGAGAAGTGCGTGATCCGCCTCGGCTGCGCGGCCGGCCCCGTGGTCACCTGCCAGGACGACAATCCGTGCACCATCGACCGCTGCGTCGAGAGCACGAAGAGCTGCGAGCACAACCCGCGCGATGTCGACGGCGACGGGGACCCCGACAACCACTGCGTCGCGATGCGTGACTGCGACGATCTCGATCCCGCCATCAGCAGCACGCACAGCGAGGTGTGCGGCAACTTCAAGGACGACAACTGCAACGGCGAGGTCGACGAGGTGGGCTGCGTCCAGGCCGCCAACGACGTGTGCGCGACGGCGCTCGCGGTGAAGGCCTCCGGGACATTCCTCGTGTCGACGGTGGCGACGAAGCGCGATTACCCCACGGTTTGCCCGTCGGTGGCGACGCCGACGGCCGCTCAGGACGTGGTGCTCACCATCACGGTGCCCGGCGCCGCCGGCGGCCCGCTGCAAGACGTCGAGGTCTGGGCCACGGCGGAGTCGTCGAAGAACGAGGTCGCCGTCGCGCTCCGCACCA
>JAXDMI010000949.1:0-7900 GCA_034666145.1 Myxococcales bacterium
CCGAGCAGAGCGGCTACGGCGTCGCCGCGCGCGGCCATGCGCTCGCGCTCGCGCGTGCCGATGCGCACGTCATCGGCGTGTCGCTGCTCTTCAACGGACGCGAATTCGTGCGCGTCCCTCCGCGGCAGAGCGGGTCGGCTCGCCTCGAGCGGCTCTGCCGCCGGTCGGGCGCCGCCGACGTCACGCTCCTCCACATGCTCCCGCCGTACTACCCGATGCTCCGCCAGCGCGGCATGCCGACCATCGGCATCTCCGCGTGGGAGACGCGCGAGCTGCCGCGCGCGTGGCAGGACCCTGCGCGCGCCGTCGACGAGATCTGGGTGCCCTCGGCGTTCTCCGTCGAGGCATTCCGGAGCGCGACGGGTCTTCCCGTCCGCGTCGTGCCGCATCCCGTGGCCCCGCCGCCGCCCGCTGCGAAGGTCTTTCCCGGCGTGCCCGATGACGCGTTCGTCTTCGCGAGCGTGATGGAATGGCAGCAGCGCAAGAACCCGCTCGGCCTCGTGCGCGCGTTCTCGCGCGCGTTCCAGGGCAGGCGAGACGTCGTGCTCGTCATGAAGCTCGGTCGCCGTCTCGGCCTCGACGAGCTCCGCGTCGCGCACGCCATCGATCGCGCCGGCGTGCGCTTCGGTGCTCCGCCGGTGCACGTCTTCTTCGCCGACGGTGTCTCACGCCACGTCATCCACCGCCTCCTCCGCCGTGCCGACGCGTACGTGTCGTTGCATCGCGCGGAGGGCTTCGGCCTCACCATCGCCGAGGCCATGGCCGCCGGCCTGCCCACCATCGCCACCGGATATTCGGGCAACCTCGAATACACCGACGCATCCTCCGGCCTGCTCGTCGGCGTTCGCATGGTCCCCGCCGTCGAGGATCTCGCGCGCCAGAGCTTCTTCGAGCCGGGGATGGAATGGGCCGATCCCTCCCACGACCAAGCCGTCGATCGCCTCCGCGCCCTCGTCGACGATTCGCCATTGCGAGCTCGGATCGCCCGCGCCGGGGAGAACAGGGTCCGCAAGGAGCTCTCGATGCGCACCGTCGGCGAACGAATGCGCAAGTTGTTAACCCTCGCGTGAGTAGGCAAGCTTCGAAGGTCGTGATTCAATCGACGTCGATGAACACTTCGAAGCTCTTTCACACCGTCGTCGTGTTGGGAATGGCGCTGGCAGCAGAGAGCGCGGCGTGTTCGAGCACGACGTCCCCGACGCCCACCGGTGATGCCGGCTCGAGCGGTACGGCGACCAGCGGAGGAACCAGTGGCGCAGTCGCCGCCGACAGCGGCACGAGCGGAGACGTCGCGGACAGCGGCGCGATCGCAGATGCCTCCGGGTCGGACGCGTTCGCCGGTTGGTTCTGCTGCGGCTGATCTCTCGTGCGTAGCGCTCGTCCGTGGTGGAACAAGGTCGACCCGAACGCGACCGAGATCCGCCAGGTCGGCGACGCGGCGATCGACGCGCTCCCTGGCGATGCGCGCACCGAGCTCGCCGCGATCTGGCAGGAGCGCGGCGCGTCGGAGCTGAAGGTAGCGGGCGGCTTCTCGGCGCTCGCCGCTCAGCTCATCGAGCACGGCACCGCGGACGGTGTCCTCAAGCTCGTGTCGCGCGCCGTTCGCGACGAGGTCCATCACGCCGAGATCGCCGTCGAGATGGCGGCCCGTTACCGGTCGAGCGAGATCGCGTGGCCGCCGCCGAGCCCGTTCCCGGTTCCGGTCCTCGCCCCCGCGGATGGACGGCTTCGAGCGACGCTCCTCGTGATCGCGATGTGCTGCATCAACGAGACGCTCGCGTGCGGCATCCTCGAAGGGCAGCTCTCGCTGGCAACGTCGCCGCTCACGCGTGCGGCGCTGCAGACCGTCCTCGCTGACGAGATCGATCACGCGCGTGCGGGTTGGGCGCACATCTCGACGCCGTTCGTGACGACCGCCATGAAGGCGGAGATCGCGGCGGGATGGCTCCCGCGCCTCCTCGACGCAAGGCTCAGGGACCTCGTGGAGGTGGACGCTCCGTTTCCCGGCGAGCAGCTCCCCGAGCACGGCATCCTCACGCGCACCGCGCGAAAGCAGATCGTCGCGACGGCGCTCGAGGACGTGGTCTTTCCCGGCTTCGCGCGCTCCGGCATCGACCCGGCGAAGGCCCGCGAGTGGGCGAGCCGTGCGTTCGGCCCTTCGCGCGCAACCGCTTCGGCATCGTAATCGCCAGCGGCTTCGTGTCGCGGCCGTTGCCGCAACGTCTGTTGCGACAGGCCCAGACACGCTCGAGTTGGGTCGTGTAGATGTGCGTCGCTGTCTCGGAAAGCCACGACTTCATGGTCGCGTCGGGCCGCGACAACGCTGCGCGCAAACACTGAATCCAGCGCTTTCACCGGGGTGGAGGCCCTCTCGCGAATAAAGAAACGCCGACATCCAGGTCGCGATCCGGGCAAGCCGAGGTGTGCACCAAACTTGCGAGGAGGGTCTTCGTTACATCCGAACGAATCGAGGAGGACTCCGTGGTACGCACCGACGTCGTTGTTGTTGGAATGTTGGCTCTGCTCGGGACCGCGGTCGCGACGACCGCGTGCAGCTCGGCGGGCACGCCGGCGTCGGGCACGTCCAGCGCTGTTGCCGAGACCAATCCTGCTTGCATGAACGGCGTCCGCGACGGCGCGGAGAGCGGCATCGATTGCGGCGGCATCTGCAACAATCCTTGCGCGGGCGGCACGCAGGGCAACATGACGCTCCCGGACGGCGGCACCATCGGCCCGGACGGCAACATCATCGCCCCCACGGCCACGGACGGTCTCAAGAACGGCACCGAGACGGACGTCGATTGCGGCGGGCCCTCCGCGCCGAAGTGCGCCGAGGGACTCGGCTGTCTCGCCGACAGCGATTGCGACGTCGCTTGCAGCTACGCGAAGAAGTGCGTCGGCGCGCCGAGCTGCGCGACGCATCTCGGCGGCGACACGTGCGGCATCGGCGAGGTCGGCGAGCCCGGCGCGAAGCACGAGAGCTGCTGCCGCTCGTTGCCGGTGCCCGGCTTCACCGACGCCGCCCATGCCGGCAAGAAGGTCTATCTCGACAAGTACGAGATCACGGCGGGTCGCATTCGCGCCTTCGTCGAGCGTCTTGCTGCTGCGAACGGTGGCGTGCCCAACGTGAAGGCCTGGATCGCCGCGCACACTCCGCAGATCTGGGACCCGGCGTGGAACACGTTCATGCCCACCGACACCGAAGGCGGCACGGCCACCATCCAGCGCCGCCTCCTCGGTGATCCGCGTCCCGAGGATGCGGACCCGCCCGAGCAGCCCGGCCCGGGCGTGATCCTGCCGCCGCCCACTGACCAGGTCCGTCACATGGGCACGAACTACGCGTTCGGCTCGGAGATCTACGTCGACCTCCACGGCAACAACTGCGCGACGTATCCCGGCTCGTTCGGATTCCCGACGTACTGGTACCCGGCCAACATCCTGGCGCGCGACGGTCAGGTGGCGCGCGTCGACGGACTGACGGCGAGCGCCGTGACGATCCCTGCGAAGGACTACCTCGACGTCAAGGCGATGAACTGCATCCCCAACGCACTGCTCGCAGCGTTCTGTGCGTGGGACGGCGGACAGCTCGCGACGGACGAGGTCCTCGACTACGTGACCGCGACGCCCGCGTCGCTGGGCAACATCTCGGGCTGCGGCACCCAGTACGACAACCACGGGGAGCTGCTCGGCAACATCTTCGACCACACCGTCCAGACCGGCGGTCGCTGCGCGCCCGTCCCGTTCGTCAATGCCACGTTCGACGCGGGCGACAATCTGCCGGTGGCCGGCAGCCCGCTCAACAAGCACAATTATCATTATCCGGACCTCGGCAATTCGACCAACGACAAGGCCTGGGAGATCGCGGCGCCTGGTCGCGCGAGCACTGCCGAAGCGGTCTTCGGTCAGCAAGCCGACGTCGTGCGCATCAACCCGGGCGACGAGCCGTGGATGGATCTGAACGGCAACCTCAGCGAAGCCGCGCTCGACACGTCCGGCGGCACGTTCACCGGCGCGTTCGCGCTCAAGTACCGCGGCATCGGCTACGGCAGCTCGCGCTCCGACCTCAACATGACGGTGATCAAGGGCGAGAGCGACATCCGCATCAAGCGCCCCGAAGCCAAGGCGGCGTACATCGGCGGCCGCTGCATGCGATTCAAGTGACGGTATGCTGCGGGGATGACTGCCGCGTCGTCCCCGCTGTCGCCTACCGAAGGCCCGCTGACGTTCGAGGAGCTCCAGCTCGCCGCGCGCAATCGGGGAATGCCGCTCGAAGCATTACGATATGAAATAACCCCGACGGGACTTCATTATCTCCTCGTTCATTTCGATATCCCGGCCATCGATCCCGCCCAATGGCGATTACGGATCGGTGGCCGAGTCACGAATGCGCTGGACCTCGGGCTCGACGAGCTGAGAAGCCGACCACGCGTGACGACGGCGGTGACGATGGAGTGCGCCGGCAACGGCCGCGCGCGTCTGGTCCCCCGGCCCATCAGCCAACCGTGGTTGAACGAGGCGGTCGGCACCGCGGAGTGGACGGGGACGCCGCTGCGCGGCCTCCTCGAAGACGCGGGCATCGAGCCGAGCGCCGTCGAGCTCTCGTTCACCGGCGCCGACCACGGCATCGAGAAGGGCGACGAGCACGACTACGCGCGGAGCTTGTCGATCGAAGATGCGACCCGCCCCGAGGTGCTGCTCGCGTACGAGATGAACGGGCGACCGCTCGAGCCGCAGCACGGAGCGCCGGTACGGCTCCTCGTTCCCGGTTGGTACGGCATGACCTCGGTGAAGTGGCTCGTGAGCATCGAGGCGCTGGCGGAGCCGTTCGCCGGTTATCAGCAGCGCGTCGCCTATTGGTACAAGCAATCGAAGGACGATCCGGGTGAGCCCGTTCAGCGCATCCGGCCGCGTGCGCTGATGGCGCCGCCCGGCTTCCCTGACTTCTTCACGCGCAGTCGCATCGTCGAGAGAGGTCGCGTCGCGATCGCCGGGCGAGCATGGTCGGGGATGGCGACCGTCGCGCGCGTCGAGGTGGGCGTCGACGGCGTGTGGAGTGAGGCGGCGCTCGGACCGGTGCTCGGACCGTACGCGTGGCGGTCGTGGTCGTTCGCCTGGGAGGCCACGCCGGGCGAGCACGTCCTCGGCTGCCGAGCCTTCGACGAGGCGGGAAATGCGCAGCCCCTCGAGCAGCCCTGGAACGTCCAAGGGATGGGAAATAACCTCGTCCAGCGGGTCCCGGTGCTCGTCCGCTGACCGTCACTCACTCGGTGCGGCGCGCGCGCGGCGACGACGGTCCGACGGACGATGCGCAGCGGAACGTCGTCGTCTCTCCCGACGCGTCGCCCGTGTCGACGTCGTCGCGGTACGCCGCGCGAGCAGCGGCGCTGCCGGCTGCTACGCTTCCCGTGTACGTGCCGCGTGCCTTGTAGCCCGACGTCGAGACGGTGATCTCGCGCTGGCCGCCCGCCATGTCGAGCACCCCGAATGGGCTCTTGTCACCGGGCGCCGTTCCGACGAGACACGTGACGCCCGCTCCACGCGTGTGGCAGGGCGGGACGCGAGTCGGTGTCGGGTCGGCATTGCCCCACGGATAGCGACGGAAGTCCGTCCCGCGCGCGGCGTACTCCCACTCTTCCTCGGTGGGCAGGCGCTTGCCGACGTACGAACAATACTGAGCGGCTTGCGCGGGAGTGATGCACGTGACCGCCGCGTCGTTGCCGGGGCGCTTCTCCGCATCTTCGGCGAACCACGATCGCGCGTGGGCGCAACCGCCGCGCGCGTTCGCTTCGCTGCCGGGCGGAGTGCAGGGGCCGTTCTCGACGCACGCCGCATACGCGCGGATGGTGACCTCGGTGCGATCGATGTCGAACGACTGCATCGCGATTTCCTGGACGGGAAACGCATGACCCGGAAGATCGTCGGCTCCGATACGCGCGGTGCCGGACGGGATGTGGATCATAGCGTTGCTAGCAACGGAGTAGCCTTCGATCGGTTTGGTGCTCGGGCTCGTGGTCGCGCTCGTGGCCGCTGTGGTGCCCGCGAATGCGACGAGGTCGACGCGCATCACGGCGCCGCAACCGTAGGGCGGAGCCTTGTCCGCCGCGGTGGCCGTCCTGCATGCGGCCGCGTCGCCGTCGTGTTGCAGGACCTCGCGCGTGTCGCCGGCGCCCGCTTTCGCAGAGGCGCCGGGAGCGACCGTGCCGGCACCGACCTCACGGCTCGTCGTGGCGCCCGCGAGGAAGTCGAACGCTCCGACAGTCAGCGCACCGATGACGTGCGTGGCCTCGGAGCAATCGCCGCTGGCGCCTGCCGTGGCCATGCCCTCGAAGCGTCCAACGACAGTCATCTCCACGCCGAGCTCACCGGTGCGTGCGAGGACGCCTTCGAGCTTCGCCGCTCCGAGCGGCGCCTGAGCGCGCAGCTCGCCCGAGCTCCGGATGGTGATGCGATCCTTCTTCGGTGTGAGCGCGCTGTAGACGTACTGTCCGGTGACGACGCAACGGGGAAGGAGCCGCATTCCCGAGGCGTCGTAGCGCACGGCGACGAGGCCGTGTCGCGCAAGCGCCTCGAGCTCGGCGCGGTCCGACGAGGGCCACTCCACGACGAGCGGACGCGTGCCGTCGGAACGGACGCGACTGGCGTCGACCCCGAGGTCCCTCAACCGCGGCGCGCTTGCGCAGGCCATCAGGACAAGGGCCGGGAGCGCGCGAGCGAGGCGTGAGATCATGGAGCTCTGCGCGTGTACGCCGCGGGGAGCGGAGATCTCCCCTCGCCGAGGCCCCGCTGCGCTTCGTTGCGACACCTCCGGGCGGTGACGATCATCCTACGACGGCGCGATGGATCGCGGTATGACGGGGACACACGTAGAAGGAGGCTAGAATCATGTCGCTTCGGATCAACGACACCGCTCCCAACTTCAAGGCGCAGACGACCAAGGGCCCGATCGACTTCCACGAGTGGATCGGCGACAGCTGGGCCATCCTCTTCTCGCATCCGAAGGACTTCACGCCGGTGTGCACCACGGAGCTGGGCGCCGTCGCCAAGCTCGAGCCCGAGTTCGCGAAGCGCAACACCAAGGTGATCGGCCTCTCCGTCGACGCCGTCGGCGACCACGAGAAGTGGGAGAAGGACATCGAGGAGACGCAGGGCTCGAAGGTGAACTTCCCGATGATCGGCGACACCGATCTCGCGGTCGCAAAGCTCTACGACATGCTCCCCGCCGACGAGGCCGGCACCGCCGCGGGCCGCACACCCGCCAACAACGCCACCGTGCGTTCGGTGTTCGTCATCGGACCCGACAAGAAGATCAAGCTGACGCTCACGTACCCGATGGCGACGGGCCGGAACTTCGACGAGATCATCCGCGTGCTCGATTCCATTCAGCTCACCGCGAAGCACAAGGTCGCGACGCCGGTGAACTGGAAGAAGGGCGACGACGTCATCATCGTCACGTCGGTCAACGACGAGGACGCGAAGAAGACCTTCGGCGACTTCAAGACCCACAAGCCGTACCTGCGCACGACGAAGCAGCCGGCCTGAACGAGGCTGCCGCGCCGGGTCGCCTCGCGATCTAGCGCGCTCTCTCGAACACGACGATTCCGCGCGCGCACAGGGTGCAGAGGACGCCCAGGACCTCACCCGAACGCGCGCGGTCGAGCCCGTCGACCATCATCTCGAGCGTCGACCGACCGTCGATCGACGCGAAGACCGAGGCTTCGCGACGCGTGAGCACGCGCGCGTCGCGCTCGAGCCTCGTCGACACGCGCGGGACGTCGGTGGGCGAGAGGTCGACGAGCAGATCCGTCACCGCCGCGCAGAACGGGTCTCCCTGGGCTTCGAGGGCCCACGCAGACAGCGCTTCGGTGTCGCGCGCGTAGGCCGCGTCGTGGGGTGCGCCGTG
>JAXDMI010000950.1:0-5431 GCA_034666145.1 Myxococcales bacterium
ACGCGGCGCGGGCGTGTGCCGCCGCTTCGCGCACGCTCGGGAAGATGCGCATCCAGCTCTCGCCGAGACGCTGCGCTGCGATGGCCGCCGCTTGCCACTCTCCGCTCTGCACGAGCGCGCGCGGCTGCCGGAGCATGCCGAGCGACCACGCCATGAAGGCGGCGATGCCGAGCGTCGCGACGGCCATGACCGCCAGGCTCGAGTAGAGGAGGACGCGATCGTTCACCCGGAGTGAGCGTGGCTCTTAGCATGCGCGGCGCTGCTCAGCGCTCGATCACCGTCGGTCTCGCGGGGATCCCGCCGCCTCCGCCCGGCGCCGTGGGTGGCGAAGGCGCCTTCGCGCCGCCCGCGGGCGACTGCGGAACCGGCATCTCGAGCGGCGGCTGCGCGACCTGGACCGTCTCGGTCGGCGCCTCTGCCTCTTCGCTCTCCTTCTTCTTCCTCGCGACCTCCCGCTGCGCGAGGCGAATGTCGCTGAGCAGCCCGCGCGTGCGCGAGTAGTCCTTCGGTGCCGTCCACTTGTCGTCTTTGAAGATCGACTCGCGATCCATGAGCTCCTGGCGCTCCTGCATCTTCCGCTCGAAGATGCGCCGGAGGTCGGTCGAGTCACGGATGATGTGCGGCGTGAGGACGAGGATGAGGTTCGACTTCTCCATGCGATCGGCGCGTGTCCGGAAGAGGAGGCCGAGCAGCGGGATGTCGCCGAGGATCGGCACCTTCGTCTCCGAGCGCGTGACGCGGCTGCGCACGAGGCCGCCGATGACGATGGTCTCGCCGTCCTTCACCGTGAGCGTGGTGGTGGCGGTGCGCTCGAGATAGCTGAGCGTGCCGTAGGTATCGCCCTTGTCGGGCGTGCTTTGGACGTCGCTGATCATCTCGTCGACGTCGAGCCGCACGTCGTCCGAGTCGTTGAGATGAGGCGTGACCTTGATGCGCGGTCCGATCGGCTTGTAGTTGTTCGCGACGGTGCTGCCGACGTTGGGCACCGTCCCGCCCGTTGGGAGCAGCGATGCCTGCGGTGCGTTCGGCTGCAGTGACGTGTTGAGCTGCACCTTGATCTCGGCGGGCGTGTTGTCGCTCGCGATGATGTGCGGCGTCGAAAGGATGTCCGCCGCCTTCGACGTAGCAACGGCGCTCAGGAACGCGCCGAAGCTCGGGATGGTGGAGAGACCGGGCACGCCGCTCAGGAAAGGGATGTCCGGCCCGCGGACGCCGAGCGCGAACGCTTGCAGCTCGCTGCTGGTAGGGGAGGGGCCCGTCGCCGACGTGATGGGTCGAAAGCCGCCGTACGTCGTCGCATTGCCGTTGGCGACCGAGCTGATGTCGCCGCCGTGCCAGGCCGCGCCGAGATCGAGCCCGTGCTCGGCGGAGACGTCGAGCACCACGGCTTCGATGAAGACCTGCCGCTTCGGTCGATCGAGCGCGTCGATGACCGCCTTGATCGGGCCGAAATCTCGGGCTGTCGCGGTGACGATGAGCGAGTTGGTGGTCTCGTCGGCGCTCACCTTGGCGGTGGCCTCGAGCACCGACGCCGGCGCGTTGGGGAGGGTGCCCGTCCGCGTCGGCGTTGCGCCGCTCCCGCCCGCCGGCGCGCTCACCGGGCCGCCGATGGCCTCGTTGATGGGTCCGACGATCTTCTTCGCGTCGGCGTGCTGCAGCATGACGACACGCACCTGCGCCTCGTTGGAGGGCGCGACGTCGATCTGCTCGAGCACGCGGAGGATGCGCTCGTACGAAGCGTAGGTCGCGACGATGACGAGCGAGTTGGGACGCTCCACCGCCACGATGCGACCGACGTGGAGCGGACCCGCGGGCGTGACGTCGGCCTTCTTCTTCAGATCGAGGATCTCGGTGAGCTGCTTCTCGACCTGCGCGGCGGGCAGGTAATGGAGGGGCTGGAGATAGAGCTTGTCCTCTTCGCTCGCGGCGTCGATGGCATCGAGGACCTCGAGCATGCGACGGAGGTTGGCGCCGGTCTCCGTCATGATGAGGAGGTTGCCGGGCACGTAGGGGACGATGCTCGCGTCCTTGGTGGCGAGCTTGGAGAGGACGCCGGTCGCGACCTCCTCTGCGGAGAGGTGCACGAGGCGATGGATGCGCGTGACGTAGCGCTCCTCGGCGGGGATGTCGCCGCGCTCGATGGGCGTGAGCTGTCGCGCGACGTCCTGCGACTCGACGATCTTGAGGAAGCCGGCTTGCGGCACCACGGTGAGGCCGTTCGCGGTCAACACGGCGAGGAACGCTTGATAGGCCTCGGCGACGGTGACCTTCTGAGGTGCGTAGACGCTCGCCTTCGTCTTGGCGAGCTTCGGGCTCGCGATGACGAAGCGCTTGCCGGTGAGCTCGCCGATGACGCGAACGAGCTCGCCGAGGTCGGCGTCCTCGAGCTGGAGGTCGACCTTGTCGGTCGGCAGCTTCGGCTTGTGCTGGAAGTTGGCGTCGAGCGGCGCGGGCAACGCGGGCGGCGCAGGCGGCGCAGCGCTGGCCGCGGCGGGCACCACGAGGAGAGCGAGCGAGCCGAGCCCGCAGAGCAAGTGACGCATGCGACACGACGACCGTCATCGCGAAGCCTGCATTCCGCAGCGATGTCGTTGACGATCTGTCGCAGGAGCCGCGATGCGCTGACTTACGGTAATCTCGGACCATGCAGCGAGCACCGCGCCGACGCATCACAGCGCCGCTCCTCACGCGTGAAGCGTTCCAGGCGTTCGGTGAAGTCGTCATCGTCGATCGACCCGACATCACGCCGGTCATGGTGAACTTCGGCACCGCCGCGCGTCGCAACGAGGCCGGCGCGCTCGAGAGCACGCGCCCGCATTCGAAGCCGAACCTCTGCACGTTCCGCTGCGAGCCGTGGTCGCGCTTCCCGGTGCTCGCAGAGTCGATGGAGAAGCATCCGTGCTCCTCGCAGCTCTTCGTGCCGATGAAGGTCGAGCGCTACCTCATCGTGGTGGCGCCGGGCGACGGCGCTCCGGACCTCGAAGGCCTGCGCGCGTTCGTCGCGCTGCCTGGCCAAGGCGTGATCTACGGCGCGAACGTGTGGCACATGCCGCTGATCGTCTTCGGCAGCACCCCCGCCGAGTTCGTGATGCTGGTCTGGGAAGACGGCACGCCGGACGACTGCGTCGTCGCGAAGCTCCCGGAGCCGGTCGAGATCGAAGTCCCCGGCGTCACGTCGGGCTAGCTCGGGAAACCTCGGACTTCGTAGTGCCCAGACACGGAATTGAACCGCGGACACGGGGATTTTCAATCCCCTGCTCTACCAACTGAGCTACCTGGGCCCGAGCGGCCGGTGCCGCGCGGACGCGAAACATCGGAAATTCAGCGCCTCTTGTCAAGCGCTTAGCGCTGCGGTGCGTTGGCCGGCGCTCGGCCGGCGCTTGGCCCCGCGCGTAGCTCTCCTGATAGGCTCGCGTTCCGTGACGTCCGCTACCGATCCGCTCGGCCTCGTCGGGACGACGATCGCAGGGAAGTACGCGATCGAATCGGTCGTCGGCCAGGGCGGCTTCGCCACCGTTTTCCGCGCGCAGCACATCCTCTGGAAGCGGCCGGTCGCGGTCAAGGTCTTCACCGCGCTCGGTGACGTCGCCGAAGATCAGCGCGACAAGCTGCTCCAGGACTTCATCCAGGAAGGCGCGCTGCTCGCCGACCTCTCCGAGAAATCGACGGCCATCGTCCAGGCCCGCGACATCGGGATGTTCGCCACCAGCGCCGGTGACAGCGTCCCGTACATGGTCCTCGAGTGGCTCGACGGCAAGACCCTCGAGACCGTCCTCGAGCAGGAGCGCGCCCAGGGCGCCCCGCTGCGCAGCCTCGAGGACACCGTGCGCCTCCTCGATCCCGTCGCCGAGGCGCTCGCCCTCGCGCACTCGAAGGGCATCGCGCATCGCGACGTGAAGCCCGCCAACATCTTCGTGCTCGGTGCGAGCTCCGACGCGAAGGCGACCGGCGGCACCGGTGGCGTGAAGCTCCTCGACTTCGGGATCGCCAAGGTCGTGCAGGACGTCCAGAAAATGGGCTTCGGCAAGACCGCCGGGCACATCACGTCGTTCACGCCGCTCTACGGCGCGCCCGAGCAGTTCAACCGCTCGCACGGCTCGACCGGCCCGTGGACCGACGTGTTCGCGCTCGCGCTCGTCGCCGGCGAGATCTGCTCGGGCAAGGAGCCGATGAGCGGCGACAGCCTCATCCAGCTCGCGTACGCAGCGGCCGACGAGAAGCAACGCCCGACGCCGCGCACGCTCGGCGTCGCGACGTCCGACGAGATCGAGGCCATCTTCCGCAAGGCCGTCGCCGTGAAGCCCGAAGAGCGCTTCGCCAACTGCGCCGATTTCTGGAACGCGCTCCGCGCCAAGGTCCTCGGCGACAAGCTCAGCTCCATCGCGAGCGCACGCATGAGCATCGTCGGTACTGCGCCGCCCGCCGCGGCCGACACGCTCCTCACCGAGACCGCGCCCGGGGAGCTGACCGCCGCTCCAGCGACCACTGCCGCTGCCTCCGCCTCCGCCGCCACGATCGATCTCGCACGCGACGCCCCGAAGAGCCGCGCGCCGCTCTTCGCCGGCGTCGCGGTGGTCGCTCTCGCGCTCGCGGGCGGCGGATGGTTCGCGCTGCACGGCGGCGGGAAGGGCGGCGCGACCAGCGGGGGCGTGTCGACGCCGCCGTCTTCGCTCGCGAGCGCCGGCAGCCCACCGCTCCTCGGATCGGCGAGCGCGTCGGCGTCCGTGGCAGCCACCAAGCAATGCCCCGCCGGCATGATCCTGATCCCCGGCGGCGAGTACTTCATGGGCTCGGACGAGAAGGACGCCCTCGATACCGAGAAGCCACCTCACAAGGTGAAGCTGACGCCGTACTGCATCGACGAGCTCGAGATGACCGTTGCACAATACAAGGAGTGCAGCGACCGCGGCGGATGCCGTCGCGCGGGCAAGGAGAACGTCTGGCCCGGCATCAACGACGTCCAGCGCAAGATCTACGACCCGCTCTGCAACATCGCAGACCCCGTCGGCAAGGCGAAGCACCCCATCAACTGCATCGACTGGGATCAGGCACGCGAGGCCTGCGAGTCGCGCGGCGGACGCCTCCCCACCGAGGCCGAGTGGGAGTTCGCGGCGCGAGGTCCCGACGGTCGCGTCTATCCGTGGGGAGACGAAGCGCCGAACGCGCTGCTCCTCAACGCCTGCGGCAAGGAATGTGTCGCTTGGCAGAAGAAGCATCACGACCCCGACAACGCCCCGGCGCTCATGTACGACGAGGACGACGGCTTCCCCAACACCGCGCCGGTCGGGAGCTTCCCCAAAGGCAAATCGCGCTACGGCCTGCAGGACGTCGTCGGCAACGTGTGGGAGTGGGTGGCGGATTTTTACGCCGACTACGACAAGGCAGCGACCTCGACCGTCACGGATCCGAAGGGCCCCGCCACCGGAGCCGA
>JAXDMI010000951.1:0-4436 GCA_034666145.1 Myxococcales bacterium
CTCGAGAGCTCGATGACCCCCTGGGAGAAGCGCGCCTCGATGCATGACGGCGTCGTCGCGACGACCGATTTGCGCGAAGGAGTCCTCGCACTCGCCACCCCCGACGATCGTCCGAGCAGCGACGCGCTCGTCACCAACGATCAGCCCGACGAGCCGTGGAAGAAGGACGCGAAGGACGCTCTCCCCAATGCCGAGACGCCGCTCGACCCGACCGACGCCGGCGCGAGCCTCTCGCGTGTCGGCGCCGCCGCCGAGAGCGCGATGAGCATCCCGCTACCCGCCGTTCGCATGACGATGCCGAGCATTCCCGTGTACGGTCCACACATCGGGCCGCCGCCGGCCAAGGTCCAAAAGCCGTTCTTCAGCGGCAAGATGGCGGCGGGGATCGTGTTCGTGGTGTTCGTCGGCCTCGTGATCGGAGCGATTTACCTACTGCAGTGGCTCAGCGGCGCTCACTGACATCCACGGAAAGGTTGGGAGAACGTCGACCAGCGGAACCTGGGCGCGTTCACACCCATGACCAGTTGGTCACAGCTTCGAGGCGTCCGGTTCACGCGATTCCACGATTTCTCTATCCCCATGGGGTTTCATGAGATTGCCCGGCGGTCATTTCTACTGGTACGACCATTGCTTGGGCCGGAGTTGCCTGGAGGTCTCATGTTTTCTCGCTCAATAAGCCTTCGCTTCGCGTCCGCATTCACCGCCGCGGTGCTCGTCACCACGCTCGCCGTCCCGTACGCGGGCGCGCAGCTGCCTCCCTCGCAGCCGCCTCCCGCTTCGGCCCAGGCGCCGAACGGTGAGTACGTCGCGCCGATGGCCCAGCAGACCCAGCAGGTCTACATGCCTCAGAGCGTCGCGCTCTCGGGCCCGCGCGTGATCAAGGACTACGAGGAAGGCGATCAGATCCCGCCCGGCTACCACGCCGAGTCGCGCATCCGTACCGGCCTCGTCGTGGGCGGCGCCGTCACGTTCGGCGTCCTCTACTTGCTTTCGGTGCTCGTCGGCGCGGCCATCTCCGACACCAACAAGGCGATCGGCAACAACAGCAGCCGGGACAACGGAGACTTCCTCTTCGTCCCCGTGGCCGGTCCGTTCCTCCAGATGACGAAGACCGATTCGTCGTCGGGCAACGTGACGCTCGCCATCGACGGCATCGCGCAGGCCGCCGGCGCCACGATGTTCATCGTGGGCGTCACCTCGCCGAAGACCGTGCTCGTGCGCAACGACCTCGGCGAGGTCCACGTCATGCCGATGAAGATGGGAACGAACGGCGGCGGCCTCGGCCTCGTCGGGACGTTCTAAGTCGGCTCCGCGATTCAGTCGCCGAGATCGGTCGCGCGCTTCACGATTGTCTTCACTTTGTCGGCGGAGAGGCCCGCCGCCTTGCCGATGGCCTTGAGGACCTCGGCCTCCGACTTCTCGCCGCCGTTCGTCGCGCGCGCGACGAACGCAGCGACGAGCAGCCCGGCCTCGGCCTGGCCGAGCTCCTTGAGCGCTTCGCCGACCTTGGTGGCGCGGGCCTCGGCGCCGTCTTTCTCAGCGCGACCTTGGCACTCGTCGAGGAGCTGTTCCGTTTCCCATTCGATGACCGCGCCCTTGCTGAGGAGCTCGACGGCCTTCGTGAGGACCTGACGCTCGTTCGCGTCGACCTCGCCGTCGGCGCGGGCGGCGAGATAGCCGGCCTCGACCGCGTGGGCGAAGACGTCGCTCTGGTGCGGGACCTTGAGGTCGTCACGGATCTGGTCGGCGTGCTCTTCGAGGGTCAGTTTCTTCGCCATGGCCGCAGCATAGAGGGTGCGGGGCCGCGCTCAAGGGTCGCCGTGCACGCTGGGTCCGTGTAGAACCGTCCTGTATGCGCCCGCGGCCTGCATCTTCACGCTTGCGCTTTTCGTGCAGCGTGGGCGTGTCGGTCTTTCTCGTGGGGGCCGCAGCGCTCGTGGCGTTCGACGGCCTGGCGGCGGCGGATCCGTCATCCGATGCCGGCACCGCCGGAGCGGCGCCCGAAGATCTCGTCCTCGATCTCGGCGGCGGCACGCTCGAGACGCGAAAGGTCCCGCACGGCGTCTTCACGATGGGCTCGGCGGCCGGCGATCCCGGTCACGAGAAGGACGAGGAGCCTGCGCACCAGGTCACCATCTCGAAGGACTTCTGGATCGGGAAGTATCCCGTGACCCGCGGTCAGTTCGCGAAGTTCGTCGCCGACACGCGCTACGTCACCGATGCCGAGAAGGGCCAAGCGGGAGGCGCAGGCTGGGACGGCAAGCCGGTCGACGGCGGCAAGGTCGCGGGCCTCGTCCAGAAGAAGGACTTCACGTGGCGGAATCCCGGCTTCACGCAGACGGATGCGCATCCCGTCGTGCTCGTGTCGTACGGCGATGCCCTCGCGTTCGTGGGCTGGGCCTCGCGGAAGAGCGGCAAGCGCGTTCGGTTGCCGACCGAAGCGGAGTGGGAATTCGCAGCGCGCGCGGGCACCACGACGGCGTGGTCCGGCGGAGCTGCGGCCGAGTCCGAGCCCGCAGCGTTCGGGTGGTTCAAGACGAACGCGGGAAACGGAACGCGTCCCGTCGGGCAGAAGAAGGCGAACCCGTTCGGCGTCTTCGACATGTCCGGCAACGTGATGGAGTGGACTCGCGACGTCTACGCGCCGTATCGCGAAGGCGCGGTCGTCGACCCCGAGAGCACGACGGTCGCCGGCAACGAGCCGGAGCGTCGCGTGCTTCGTGGTGGATCGTGGTTCCGTGATCCGAAGCGCGGACGAAGCGCGGCGCGTTACAAGAACGCGCCCGGAGCGCGCAATGCCGACAACGGGTTTCGCGTCGTCGTCACGAATGAAGAGGCGGTCGCGCCGGCGGTGACGCCGCCAGCCGTGGACTTCGTGCCCGGCGCGCCGCTCGGGCTCGGCGCGAACCCCGCGGCCGGTGCGGCGGCTGGTTCGAGCGCGCCGCCGCCGAACGCGTCTGGGACGTCGGGTGTGACCGCGAGCGGGCCGCTTGCCGACGGCGAGGCGGTGCGGATCGACGGGATGACGACCGGGGCGGAGCCGTTTTCGTGGGGGCTGCTGTTGATTTCGCCGCTCGCGGCGGCGAGCGCGGTGGTGGCGTGGATGTTGTTGCGGAGGAAGCGCGGCCCGGCGGGGGCGAGGGCGGGCGCGAGAGCGAGTGCGAGTGCGGGGGCGAGAGCGAGTGCGGGAGCGGGAGCGAGTGCGGGGGCGGGTGGGGTGGCGACGCGGGCTGGGGCGGATGGGTTTTTCGTGAGTGCGCCTGGGGTCATGCCCGGGGCACGCGTGCGGTATGCATGCATCGTCAACCGGAAAGAGATTTCGGACGTCGTGCCGCTCGACGGTGACAAGGAGACGTTCGTGTACACGGGGTCGGCGCCTACGGCGATCCGGGTCCTCGAGATCATCGGCCGCGTGAGTGTCGTGCCTGCGCCCGCGCCTGCGCCTGCGCGCGGAGTCGCGCCGCCGTTGCCGCAACGCTCGCCGCCTCCGGTGCCCGTGGGCCCGTCGGTCACGCAGCGCATGCCGGCGGTGGGCACGAACGCGCCGCCGTCGGTGGTGGTGATGGCCGAGGAACCGCGGGTCGAGGACATTCAGGTCGTCACGCAGCCGCTGGTGATGCCGCCGGCGCCGCCGAGCTCGCCCAAACCGCCGCCCGTGCCGCCGAGCTCGCCCAAGCCGCCGCCGGTGCCGCCGAGCTCGCCGCGACCGCCGCTGCGCGATTCGCCGCGTCCGATCATGGTGCCGTTCCTCGACCCCGAGTCGCTCACCGACGCATCGTCGCCGGGCGAGGCCGGGGACGGGAACGCGCTGGCGAGCACCGACGTGGATCTGTCGTCGACGCGCGACGTGGCGCTCGCGGCCGTCGCGGTCGCCCACGCATCGGGAGCGGGAGCGCCGCCGGCGCCCGTCAGCAACTTGGACGCGACGAGAATCGTGCCGAGCGAGCCCGACGTGAGCAAGGCGGAGGCGAGCAAGCCCGACGTCAGCAAGGTGGAGGCGAGCAAGCCCGACGTGAGCAAGGCCGACGCGAGCAAGCCCGACGTTGCTACCGCGGAGAGCGCGTCGTCGCCGTCGTCGAGCGAGGCGTTCCTCGGCCACCCTCGTGCGTACTGAAGGAGCTCGCGCCGCGATCGTGGTGGATGCTCGGCGCGCGAGCGAGGATCGGACCGCCTCGCCGTCGTGGCATGCACTCCGGACGCAGCGCGCGCTCAGCCGCGTCCGGATCGCGAGCGTCGTCGTCCGCGATGCGCCTGCGCTCGCCGACGCGCTCGACGGCGCGCGTCGCCCGACGTGGTTGCTCCGAGCGGGCGCGATCCCGCTGGCGTTCCCGCGCCTGCCTCCGTCGAGCGCAACGGGCCGTTCGCTCGCCGTGTTCGGCGCGACCGACGGCGACGCGCAGTGGACGTCGCTCCTCGCGCGAACGGGCGGCGATCTC
>JAXDMI010000952.1:0-4029 GCA_034666145.1 Myxococcales bacterium
GGACCCTGCATGCCCGAGAGCGCGATGAAGCAGCGCAAGATCTCGTTCGTGCCCTCGTAGACCATCGCGATGCGTGCATCACGCAACAATCTCTCCCAAGGCTGCGAGCGCATGTAGCCGAGGGCACCGGCGATCTGCTGCGCCTCGTTCGCGACGCGCCACAGCGCCTCCGAGCCGTAGACCTTGCAGATCGCGCTCTCGATCGTGAAGTCGGAGCTGCCCGCGTCGACGAGGCCGGTCGTGAGGTACGTCATGCTCTCGAGCGCGAACAGCTCGGAGGCCATCTGGGCGATCTTGTCGCGCACGAGACCGAACTCCGAGATGTTGCGGCCGAACGCCTTGCGCTCCGACACCCGATCGACCGCCATGCGCAGCAGGCGCTTTCCCTTGCCGAGGCAGCTCGACGCGAGCGACAGGCGCGCGTGCGTGAGCACCTCCATCGCCACCTTGAAGCCGCGGCCCAGCTCCCCGAGGACCTGCTCCTTCGGGACGCGCACCTTGTCGAAGGTAACGAGCGTCGTCGACGCGCCGCGCACGCCGAGCTTCTCCTCGTTGGGTCCGCTGGTCACGCCGGGACCGCGCTCGATCAAGAATGCGGTGAGGCGCGGCTTCGCGCCCTCGTCCGCCGGAGACGTGCGCGCGAAGACCACGAACACGTCGGCGATGCCTCCGTTCGTGACCCACGCCTTCTCGCCCGTGACCACGTAGTGATCGCCGTCCACATCGGCGCGCGTCTGGATCGATGCCGCATCGCTGCCCGCGCCGATCTCGGCGAGCGCGAACGCCGCGACGAGCTCGCCCGTCGCGAGGCGAGGAAGCCAGCGCGCCTTCAGCTCGTCGGAACCGAAGAGCAGCAGCGCCGTGACGCCGAGCGAGCCGTGCGCCGAGAGCGTCATCGCCAGCGTGGCATCGCTCGCGGCGACCTCCTGGACGGCACGCGCGTACGCGGTCATGCCGAAGCCGGAGCCGCCGTTCGCCTTCGGCACGTTGAGCCCGAAGAGACCGAGCTCCTTCAGGCCTTCGAGCGTGGCCGGCGCGATGGCCGCGTCGCGATCCACCTGCGCGGAGTCGACGCTCTTCGACGCGAACCTCCGGAAGCTCTCGAGGACCGCGTGGACCTCGTCTGCCTCGCCGCGCGTGGGCTCGGGAAAAGGAAAGATCACGCTCTCGGCGACCACGCCGCCAAAGAGGCTCTTCATGAACGATTCGTCCGCCATGCGTGCTGCCAGCGTAACGCGCCGCGCGCATGGAGCGCACGCAATGGCGTAAATGCAGGGCCATGCCGGGTTTGACGCGATGGGGACCGGGTCGTATGAGAAAGCATGGGCAAAGAAGCGCCTGCCTCCGTACGTCCTGCGGGCGTCGGCCCGTCGGTCGACGAGTGCCTCGCGATGGGGATGACGTGCGCTTGCTACAACCTCCGTCGCGCGTCGCGCGTCGTCACGCAGGTCTTCGACGCCTACTTCGACGAGCTCGGGATCAAGTCGACGCAGTACACGGTGCTCGCGGCGCTCGCCTACGAGAGCGAGGGCAAGCCCACGGTGACGCATCTCGCCGAGGCCCTCGTCCTCGAGCAGTCCTCGCTGTCGCGCAACCTCGCGGTCCTCGAACGGCAGGGGCTGATTCGCCTCACGGCCGGTGAAGACGACAAGCGCGAGCGCATCGTCATGCTCACGCGAGCGGGCCGAGCCGCGCTCGCGCGCGGTTATCCGGCGTGGAAAGCGGCTCAAGCGGCGATCGCCGAGGCGCTGGACCCCAAAGAGCTCGAGAACCAGCTTCGCTCGCTGCGACGGCTGACCAAAACCGCGCAATCCCTTCGCCCCGAGCGCGCGGATCGAGCCGCGGGTGGGTCGAGCGGGAAGAGCCCGAAAAACCGCACGAAAATGGTCATGCGCACGGCTTGAAGTGTTGCCCGCGAGGGCTCGGCTTGCTACGGCTCTGTGTGGACGGACCGCGTGCCCGCGGGTCTGTTCGGAGGGGTACGTGTCCGTTCGACGAGGGAAGTTCGCAGAGGTCGTGAGGGCATCGGTTGCGCGCCGTGGCGTCGCGATCATGGGCGTCTGCAACGTGACGCCGGACTCTTTCAGCGACGGCGGGCGTTTTCTCGATCGTGATCAGGCGCGCGCGCGAGTCGACGAGCTCATCGCGGAGGGCGCGGACATCATCGACATCGGCGGCGAGTCGACGCGTCCCGGCGCTCAGCCCGTTCCCGCGGCGGAGCAGATCGCGCGCGTCCTCGACGTCGTGCGCTATGCGGCAGAGCGCACCTGCGTGTCGATCGACACCACGAGCCCGGAGGTCGCAGCGACGTGCCTCGATGCCGGGGCGCACGCCGTGAACGATGTCTCGCTTCTCGCCAATCCCGATCTCGCGCGCGTCACCGCGGGGAGCGGAGCCATGCTCGTGCTCTCTCACGCCCGAGCGCCGCAGGCGAAGATGGGCGGCTTCGGCGGCTGGCCGCTCTCGGCTTACGACGACATCGTTCGTGACGTGCTCGCCGATTGGGAGCGCGCCGCCGCGACCGCGCTCGAGCTCGGTCTTCCGCGTGCGTCACTCGTCATGGACCCGGGCCTCGGCTTCTCGAAGGCATCGCGTCACAGCTTCGAGCTGCTCCGTCGCGCGCGCGAGATCGTCGCTGCCATGAGCGGGAGTGCGGAGCACGGCGACGTGCCGGTGCTCTTCGGCGCGAGCCGCAAGTCGTTCCTCACGCTCGTCGATCGCGGCGCAGAGCCCGCCGATCGAACCGGCGTCTCGATCGCGGCCGCGGTCCATGCCGCGCGCTGCGGCGTGAAGATCGTGCGCGTGCACGACGTGCGCGCGACACGTCAGGCGATCGACATGGATGTGGTGCTCGGCACTGCGCCCGGTCACGCAGGAGGCAACGAGTGATGCTCGAAGGCCTCCGTCACCTCTTCTCGTCGCGGCCCTATCTGCAGGTGCTGGTCGACGTCTTCGACATCCTCGTCGTGACGTACGTCGTCTATCGCGCGCTGCTCGTGCTCCGCGGAACGCGCGCGATGCAGATGGGCACCGGCCTCGGCGTCATCTTCCTCGTGTACGTGGTGTCGAAGTGGGCGGGCTTCGTCACCCTGTTCAACCTGCTGTCGACGCTGCTCTCGTCGATCATCCTCATCGTCGTGGTCGTGTTCCAGAACGACATCCGGCGCGGTCTCATGCGCGTCGGTTCGCGGGCGTTCTTCGCCGGAATGGCCCGCCAGCAGGAGACACGCGTCATCGACGAGGTGGTGGCCGCCGCCACCGAGCTCGCGCGCCATCGCATGGGCGCGCTCATCTGTTTCGAGCAGGACGCGAACCTCGACGAGTTCGTCGTCGCCCAGGGCACCACGCTCGACGCGGCCGTGCAGCGCGAGCTCCTGGTCGCGCTCTTCGTGCCGGACAGCCTCAACAAGCTCCACGACGGCGCGGTCGTCATCCGGAACCTGCGCATCGCCAAGGGCGGCGTCTTCTTCCCGATGCCCGACACCAAGATGCTCGACAAGTCGCTCGGCTCACGCCATCGCGCGGCGCTCGGCATCACGGAAGAAACGGACGCCGTCGTTGTTGTCGTCTCCGAGGAGCGCGGCACCATCAGCTTCTGCTTCAACGGCAACATCGTGCCGAACCTCGACGGTGCCTCGCTGAAGCAAGCGCTTCTCGGTCTCTTCGGACAGCGCGCACGCGCCAAGAAGAAGGCCACGGCAGGCGCCCCGTCCGGTGGCAAGCGGCCGAGCCTCACCACGGGGCCGTTCCGCGTCACGCTTCCCGGCGGAGCGCCGATCAGCACTGGAAATACGGGCTCGTTTCAGCTGCGACCGTCGCAGGTCGGAGTGCCCCCCGATGAGGATTCGGTGCCGATTCGCGTCACCGATCCGGGTGTAGCGCGTCCCATGCCGCGCGACGTAGCCGCGGTCGAGACCCCCATCCCGATGCCCTCCAGCTTGCCGCCTCCGCCACGCGAGACCAACGAGTGAAGCCGCCGCCCGTCGTCGACATCTGGGAGCGCGTCCGCATCGCGCTCTCCGAGAACAT
>JAXDMI010000953.1:0-5547 GCA_034666145.1 Myxococcales bacterium
GCCACGGTGATCGAGTCGCCCGTGTGCACGCCCATCGGGTCGATGTTCTCGATCGAGCAGACCACGATGAAGTTGTCGGCTTTGTCGCGGATGACCTCGAGCTCGAACTCCTTCCAGCCGAGGACGCTCTCCTCGATCAGGACCTCGGTCGTGGGCGACTGGAGGAGCGCCCAGGAGACCTTCGCCTCGAACTCGCTCGCGTCCCTCGCGATGCCGCCGCCCGAGCCGCCCATGGTGAACGACGGACGCAGGATCGCGGGGAAGCCCGTGTCCTTCACGATCGCCCATGCCTCTTCGACGGAGTGGGCGCTACCGGCGCGCGGGCACGTGAGGCCGATCTTCTCCATCGCCGCCTTGAAGAGCGAGCGGTCCTCGGCCTTCGCGATCGAGTCGGGCTTCGCGCCGAGCATCTCGACGCCGTACTTCGCGAGGACGCCGTTGGCATTCAGCGCGAGGGCCAGGTTCAGCGCCGTCTGGCCGCCTAGCGTCGGCAGGATGGCGTCGGGACGCTCGCGCTCGATGATGGCCTCGAGCGTCTTCGGCTCCAGCGGCTCCACGTACGTCCGGAACGCGAGCTCCGGGTCGGTCATGATCGTGGCGGGGTTCGAGTTGACCAGGATGACCTGGTAGCCCTCTTCCTTCAGCGCCTTTGCGCCCTGCGTTCCCGAGTAGTCGAACTCGCACGCCTGACCGATGACGATGGGGCCTGCGCCGATGATGAGGATTTTCTTTAGATCGTCGCGGCGAGGCACGAGCCGCGGATTAGCAGGGCGCGCCGCGGAGTGAAAGGGTCAGCGGCGAGCGCGACCGTCCGAAACTTGGCCCTTGGTCGAGCCCCTCCTTATGCAAGGTGCCATGAGCGATGCTGAGCGCGCTCCCGCGAGCGCCGACAAGGGCCAGGCTGCTGGCTCGAGCGACGCCGCCGGGGGATTCTCGTCCGCGGTCGTGACCATTCCGCTCCCGCGGATCTTCGGTCGCCTTCTCCTCCTCAAGCTGCTCGCGCGCGGCGGGATGGGAGACGTCTACCTCGCGGCCACGACCGGCATCGAGGGCGCCGAGCGTCCCATCGTGGTCAAGACGGTACGTCGCGATCACATCCACGACGGCTCATTTCTCGCGCGTTTCCTCGATGAAGCGCGGGTGCAGTCGCAGCTCAACCATCCCGGCGTCGCCCAGATCCTCGAGGCCTCGACCGACGAGAACGGCGAGCCCTACACGGTCGTCGAGTACGTCGAAGGCCGTTCGCTCGCCGACGTCCGCCATCGCGCGGTCCAGGTCGGCGCCCGCATCGGCTGGCCCGAGGCCTGCGCGCTCGCCATCGAGATGGGCATGGCCCTCGCGCACGTGCACGAGCGCTCCGGCGCCGACGGCACGCCGCTCGGCATCGTCCATCGCGATCTCTCCCCCCAGAACGTCATGGTCGGGCACGCCGGCGAGGTGAAGCTCATCGACTTCGGCACCGCGCGCGGCCACAACCGCCGCTGCCATACCGTCGCCGGCGTCGTGTTCGCGAAGCCCGGCTACGTCGCGCCCGAAGTCGCGCGTCAGCAGGTCGGCGACGGACGCATCGACGTCTACGCCATCGGCGTGATGCTCTGGGAGCTCTGCGCCGGCAAGCGCCTCCTCGTCGGCGAAGCGCAGAAGCACCTCGAGGACGTGGCCGCCAATCGCTTCGAGATCCCGCTCCTGGCATCGACGCGTGGCATCCCGCGCGAGCTCGACAACATCATCCAGAAGCTCTGCGCCAACGATCCCGACGATCGCTACGCGAGCGCGTCGACGGCAGCGATGGATCTCGCACGTGTCCTCGCCCAGGCTCCCGCCGGCAAGAGCGGCGAGCGGAGCGTTCGCGCGCGCGTCGGCATCCTCATGAAGACGCTCTGGCCGCACGAGCCCGCGCGATCGCGCGCCGAGTTCGGCAAGCTCCTCAAGCAGGCCCGCGAGCTGCGCAAAGAGCCCGAGACGCCGCCCGCGAGCGGCGTCATGGAGATCCACGCCGCGCACATGACGCAGGATCCGTCGATCCTGTCCGGCACGCCGTACAAGATGCTCCGCAAGATCGGCGAGGGCGCGAGCGGCGAGGTCTTCGAGGCCGAGCACGTCGAGCTCGGTCGTCGTTACGCGGTCAAGGTGCTCACGTCGGCACATGCCGCCGCGCACGACGCCGTCGATCGCTTCCGCAAGGAAGCGCGCGCCGTCGCCAAGCTCTCGCACCCGAACCTCGTGCAGCTGCACGACTTCGGGAAGTCGATCGACGGTCGCGTGTTCCTCGTCATGGAGCTCCTCGCCGGGCAGACGCTCGACGTGCACGCCGAGAAGGGCCTCACGTGGCGCGAGTCGATCCGCCTGGGAATCCAGGCCACGCGCGCCCTCGAAGCCGCGCACCAGGCCGGCGTCGTCCATCGAGACCTCAAGCCGCAGAACCTGTTCCTCACCACCGAGGGCGATCTGAAGCTGCTCGACTTCGGCGTCGCGATGGCCCTCGCCGATACCGGTGACGGCGAGCGCAAGCAGAAGGGCTTCGCCGTCTTCGGCACGCCCGAGTACATGGCGCCCGAGCAAGTCGCGGGCGAGACCGTCGACGCGCGCTGCGACATCTACGCGCTCGGTTGCGTGATGTACGAGCTCGTCACCGGCACGCGTCCGTTCGAGGGCTCGCCGGTGGTCGTGATGGGCAAGCAGCTCCGCGAAGAGCCGGAGCGTCCGCGCAGCCGCGCCCCGCATGCCGTGATCCCGGGCGAGCTCGAAGCCGTCATCCTCAAGGCGCTCGCCAAGTCGAAGGACGATCGCTTCGCAAGCGCGCTCGCGCTCCGCGAGGCACTCGAAGAGGCGCTCGTCGCTCCGGATCGCCGTCGCACCCGCGCTCGTCGCATGGTCTCTGCCGCCATCCTCGCGTCGGTCGCTCTGATCGCCGCAGCAGGCCTGAAAGACCGCATTTCCAGCCGTTTCCTGGCCACCAAGGATCCCCTCGCAACAGCGACGCTGACCGTCGCAGAGCTCCCGAACGCCGCCTCGACGCTGACCCCGGTCCCCGTGGCAGACCCCGCCCCCGCCGTGCCATCCCCCGCGCCCGCGCCGGAGCCGCAGCCCGCCTCCACTCTCGCCCCCGCGCTCGCTCTCGCTCCCGCGCTCGCTCCCGCGCCCGCGCCCGCTCCCGCTCCTCTCGCCCTCGCGACGGAGCCGAAGCCTCCGGTGAGCCGCGAAGCCCGCCAAGACGATCCCTCCCGCGACGGCCTCCTCGTCCGCGCCACCGCTCGCTCGCTCGACAAGCCCGAAGACACGCGCGACGCGAAGGCTCACCTCACCGACGCACGCACCATCGCGCGCCAGCATCCCACCGATCCGCACGCGCTGAAGGCGTGGGCCATCGCTGCGATGCATGCCGGTGAGACGCGCGAAGCACGTCGCGCCGCCGAGACGTGGGCGGTGCACGACACGAGCGCGGAGCCGCGCCTCTTCCTCGCCTCGGCGCTCGAGTCGAGCGGACGCAAGCGCGAGGCACGCGCCGTCCTCGAGGAGTGGCTCGGCAACCATCCCGACGCGACGGACGCGAAGCGCATGCTCGTGCGTCTCGGCGCATCGCCCGAGCCGGTCATCAAGCGTGGCGCGCGCAACCGCGGCAGCCGCGCGGCTCCGCATCCGCCCGATCCCGTCGCCGACGAGTGACCGCACCGTGACCGCGCCGCGGAGCGCCCCGCGAGCCCGCGCGATCCGCGCCTGAGGCGCGCGTGATCCAGGTCACCTGCCGTCACCCGCCGGCGACCGACGAAACGCCGGGGATCGGACGAGCAGCTCGAAATCTCGCTCTGGCCCCGCATTTGCTGGTGTAGGGGTGTGCAGGTCAAGGTGGGCATCCGATCGGTCCTCGTGCTGGGCGTCGTCGCCGGCTGCACGGCATCGACGACGGACCCGCACGCGACGACCGAGGATCCGCTCGTCGACATCCCCGTCTCGTCGATCCGCGATCAGAAGGAGACCGGCGACTGCTGGCTCTACGCGACGACGTCATGGGTCGAGAGCATCGAGCTCGCCGCGCTGCGAGAGCAGCAGCACACGACCGCCGTCAAGGCGCCACCGCCGCTCTCCATCTCGTACTTCGATTACTGGGACTGGTTTTCGACCATCACGAGCGGCGGAGTCACGAGCACCGTCGCGAAGACCATCCGTGAGGACCAGCTCGACGCCGGTGGGTCGTGGGGCGCAGCCGTCGAGCTCATCGCGAGACGAGGCCTGGTGCGGGCTGCCGACTTCAACGGCGGCGCCGGCATCATGAAGGACGCCGACCTCACGAACGCCGCGCTCGACGCGATCACGACGTCGCTCCTCAGCGGCCCGCTCGCCACGAAGGCGGCACGCAAGGACGGCACGCTCGTCCGGCACGAGCTCGACAAGGCCTTTGGTCTCTCCACCGTCATGAAGAGCGCGCTCACTGCTGCGTTCGGCGCCGACGGCTCCCGCGGCTACGACGACGGCACCGCCACGAGCGCGGCGAGCATCCTGTCCGCCGCCGACCTCGAGGTCCTCGCGCCGCGAGCCGGCGCGGCATCGGCCATCCGTCCCCTCTCCGACCTCATCGGCAAGCGCGCTGCCGGCGACGATCCGGACCAGCGAACGGGCCTCTACGCGTGGAAGGTTGCATCCTACACGCATCACTCGGCGACCGCGACGCGCGCCTATTTCAAGCGGATCCAGCGCGCGCTGCACGCCGGCGTGGCCGTCCCCATCTCCTGGTTCCTCGCCGACAACGGCGACCCCGACGGCATCGGCGCGTACAAGACCGTGCCCGCAGCGCCTGCCGGAGCGATCGACTCCGTGGACCACGAGACGCTCATCACCGACTACGAGGCCACCAACGTGCCGGGGGTGGGCACGCTGCACGCAGGCGTCGACGCCACCGCCGCAGAGCGCACCGCCGCGCTCGACGACAGCGCCAAGATCGTCTTCTTCCGCGTGAAGGACTCGTACGCCACGCGCGTCGTGAAGAAGAAGCGCGTCACCATGAACGACCTCTACGTCGACTACCTCACCGGCACGGTCCGCGTCTGTCCCGCCTCTGCGCCTACGTCGCCGAAGTGCCACGACGTCGTGCCGCTCGAAGACGTCACGCTGCCCCCCGGCTTCTGAGCGCCGGCGCGATCCTGATCGCGCGTCCCTCGCCCCGGCTCAGGGCGGCGCGCACATGCCGGGCGGGTTCTTCCCGATCTGATCGACCTTCGCCTTCGCGTCGGCGCCGATCTTGTCCTTCGCGAAGCGCTTCTCACATGCGTCGTACGCGACCTTGGCGTTCGCGCAGTCGTGCATGAGGAGGTACGCGTCGCCGATCCCGTAGAGCGTGCGATCGAGCACATTGGAGCGCGGGAACAGCTTCAAGAGCCGATTGAACTGGCCGAGCGCCGAGCTCGGCCGACCGTCCTGGAGATCCGCGCTGCCGAGATAGAAGAGCGCCTCGTCCGCCTTGTCGTCGCTCGGGTAGCGGTTGACGTACTCGGGGCCGAGCGCGCGAACGGTCGCCCAGTCGTGCTTGCCGAAGGCGGCTTCCAGCTGCTT
>JAXDMI010000954.1:0-4345 GCA_034666145.1 Myxococcales bacterium
TGACGCCGAAGGATCGCAACGTCGACATCGAGATCGTCGGCAACGTTCCGGCGCCGAAGACCGCAGAAAAAGGGACGTTCATCGAGCGTCGCTGGCGCGTCGACGAGTCACCGCCTGCCGTCGAAGAGGCCGATAGCCCGAACCCGCGCGAGTTCTTGCCGAGCGTTCGCGTGGGGTGGGGCATCAACCTCGCGGACACGCTCGTGCGTTACGTCGATGCCGCGAGCGAAGAGACGCCGCTCGATCCGCGCCTTCGCAAGGTGGCGCGCGACATCGTCGGGAAGATCCCGGCGCAGAAGAAGGACGAGCGCGCTCGCGCTCTCTATCGCTGGGTCGGCGAGGCGCTGCAGGAGGAGAAGGAGACCGACGGCCGCCGCGCCATCAACGGCCGCGCAGGGTCGCGTCAGGCGGCCTTCATGTACCTGGTGCGCCTCCTCGGGATCGAGACCGAGCTCGCGCTCGTGAAGAGCCGCATCGCGATGCCGCCCGTCGGCAAGATGAGCGAGGTCGAGACCTACGACAACGTCGTCGCGCGTCTCGACACCGACACGGGGCCGCGCTGGATGGTCGTCCGCGACAAGTTCGCGCCGTTCGGTTACGTGCCCGCCGAGCTGCGCGGACAGCCCGCGATCCGCCTGATTCCAGGCACTCCGCGCGATACGACGCCCGCGCTGGGCGCCGCCGACGGCGTGCTGCTCGAGGGCAAGGCCACGCTGAAGGAAGACGGCTCGGCGACGGTCGACATCGCGCAGAGCTACGTCGGTCGCATGGGCATCGGCCTGCGCGCGGTCTTCGATCGCGTGCCCGAGGCGAAGCGAAACGAGTTCGTCGAGACGCGGCTCCTCTCGGCGAACCTGCCCGGTGCTCGGCTTCGCGATCTGAAGATCGAGAACTCCGAGGACCTCGCCGCGCCGCTCGTGCTGCGCATACACGCGGAGATCCCGCAGATCGCACGGCGCGTCGGAAGTAGGCTCGTCCTGAAGGCGCTGTTCCCGGTGAGCATCGCGCAGGTGGCGTCGCTCGCGACGAGGCAGACGCCGCTGCTCCTCGCGTCGTCGTCGCACGTCGAGGTGAAGTTCGAGATCATCGCGCCGGAGAGCCTCGCGCTTCCCGGAGCGATCCCGGGCGGAGAGCTGCGCGACGGCGACCGCACCGTGACGGTGAGCGACGCCGTGCAGGGGCACTCGATCATCCTGCGGCGCGTGGTCGACATCCCGGCGGGCCGCGTGCAGCCGGGCGCCGAGTACGCGCGCTTCGTGACGTTCACGCAGCAAGCGGATGGGCTTCTCGAGAAGGAAATCGCGCTCGGGCGCTGACGGCGCGGGAAGGCTCAGGCGCCTTCGTGCGTTAGGATCGCGTAGTGCGCGTTCTCTTCTTTCTGTTCGTCAGCGGCGTGGCGCACTACGTCGCCGGGCGCTGGCTGCTCTCGACGATGTCGGCGGAGCAGCGAGCGAAGCGACGAACGCTCGTGCTGGCGATCGCCGCGGTCATGGCATCGCTCCTCGGCGTGGCGCGCGTGTTTTCGTCGGTCCACGAGACGGCGTTCACGCGGACGCTCGTTGCGGTGATGATGCTCGAGCTCGCGGCGGTGGTGATCACGCTCATGCCGATCGGGGTCATGACGTTGGTCGGGCGCGGGATCGGGTTCGTGACGCGGGCGAGCGAGGACGCGGACGCGAGCGCGAACGCGAACGCGAACGCGAACGCGAAAGAGGACGCGGACGAGAGGGCGGACGCGGTTCCTGGGGCGAGCGCGGTGGTGTCGCGGCGGCAGGCGATCGAGCGGGTGGCTGGGGTCGGGCTCTTCGGGGTGACGGGGGTGGCGCTCGGATGGGGGATGGTTCGCGGGCGGCACGATTACGTCATCGAGGAGGTGGTCGTGCGCGTGAAGGGATGGCCCCGCGCGCTCGAGGGGTACACCATCGCGCAGGTCTCGGACGTCCACGTCGGGGCGTTCGTAGGGGATCGCGAGCTCGACGAAGGGTTCGAGCTCGTTCGCAAGATCCGCCCCGACCTCGTCGTCGCGACCGGCGATCTCGTCGACTTCGACTCGGGCTACATCGGACCGCTCGCGCTGCGCCTCGCCGGTGCCGGCGCGCGCGACGGTGCGTACGCGATCCTCGGCAACCACGATCACTACGCTGGGCCGGCCGAGATCGTCGATCGATTGAACGCCATGAAGGTGCGTGCACTCTGCAACGAGTCGGTGCGACTCCGCGCGGGCGACGGCGGCGGCTTCGCGCTGCTCGGCGTCGACGACATCCAGGGTCGCTCCGGGCGGTCACCCGGCTTCCTCGGCCCCGACCTGCAGAGGGCGGGCGCGGGTCTCGACGTCGATGTACCGCGCATCCTCCTCGCGCATCAGCCGCGCTACTTCAACGAGGCCTCGGGACGCGTCGCGCTGCAGCTCAGCGGACACACGCACGGCGGTCAGATCAATCCTGGCTTCCGGCCGGCCGAGCTGTTCATGGAGTTCGTCGCGGGCCGCTACGAGCGCGACGGCTCGACGCTCTGGGTCAATCGCGGCTTCGGCGTGGCCGGGCCGCCGTCGCGCGTCGGCGCGCCGCCCGAGGTCACGAAGATCGTTCTCATCGGCGCCTAGCGAGCCTCCGTCAGCCCTTGGGGCCCGCTTGGACCATGAAGTCGATCGAGGGGTAGCCGCTGCGCGCGGCGGTCAGCACGATGCTCTTCACGACCGACGCCGGGACGTCGCTGCCGATCGCGAGGATGACGTGTGAGCTCGGCTCACGCCCCGGCGCGAGGAGCTTCGCGACCTCGTGCTTCGTCTCGAGGACGTTGAAGAGGTTGTCGAGCCGCGCCACGCGGCCATGCGCGTTGATCTCCGCCATCTCGCCTTGCGACGTCGCGACGTTGCCGTCGACCAGGATCGCGTCCGAGCCGACCATCACCAGCGGCGCATCGATGATCTCCGACACGTTGACCGCGACCGGCATCGACACCTCGCGCTCGGTGCACCGATCGCTCGCCGAGAACGTGAGCAGCAGGAACACCGTGAGCACGACCAGCACGTCGATCATGCTGCTCATCGAGAGCCCGGCGCTGACGCTGCGACGCCCGCCGCTCAGCGGCGCCGACGAGGGCAACGCGCGCGCGATGGCACGCCCGAGGCCGTTCCTCGCCCGGCTGACTCCGCCCCGAACCACCCGCCCCGGTGCATGCACGGACATGTCCTGACCTCCGGAGGAAGGACACGCGGGTGACGGCTCGCGTTGGGCGCCCCGACGCTCGATGCTGTCTGCGCGCCACCTTCGCGTGGCAGCGCATTTTTACTTCTTGGGAGGCGCGGCAGGTGCGCCGGGTGCGCCTGCCTTGCCGGCATCGGGGGCGCCGGAGTCGGCTCGCTCGGCGGCGATGCGCTGGCGGACGATCTCGTACGCCTTGTCCTGCTTCAGCATGTCGTCGATGGCCTTGATGCGCGCGGCGCCCGACTGGGGATGCGCGCCGCCGTCGGGACCGAGCTTCGCGGCGTGCTCGTTGTAGGCCTGCCATGCGGTGCGTGCCGGCTCCCACTTCTGCTCGCGCTCGTAGCAATCCGCGAGCGCGAAGAGGACATGCGAGCGGACGAGCGGCTGCTTGGGATCGTTGAGCTCCTCGGCGTTCTTGAACGCGGCCTCGGCCTCGCCGAGATTCGCGGTCGCGAGATACGCCTCGCCGAGCAGATACGGGCCGAGCGGCTGCCGCGGATTGAGCTGGATCGCCTTCTTGAAGACGTCGATCGCGCCGGGATAGTCCTTCGCGTTGTACTTCTCGTTGCCTTTGCCGACCGTCTCCATGAACTGGCTGATCGCGGTGATGTTGTCCGGATCGTAGCGATCGCCGGCATCGGGGGCGCCCTTCGGCTTCGGCTTCGCGGCCGGGGCGGCCTTCTGTCCCGACGCGTCGTCCGCGACGAGCGCGACGCCGAGCGCCATCGAGCCGGCGGCGAGGGCGAGCGCGAAGACGCGAGCGCGAGCGCGGATGGAGCCGGCGGCGGGCATGGGCGGAGCTTATCACGACGATTCCAGGGAGAAGTGGCTTGCGGAGGTGCCGGCCGGTGCGCCATCGTGGGCCCGATGTTCGCGAGGGTCCTCGAGCCCGAGGTCATGGATACGGCCGACGAGGCTCGCGACTACGACGCGATGGACCACGGCGCCGTCAACGCGCGGTTCTGCGACGACTTCTTCGCGTTCGCGGGGAACGGCGGAGGACCGGCGCTCGGAGGTCGAACGCCGCGCATCGTCGACTTCGGCACCGGCACCGCGCTCATCCCGATCGAGCTGTGCAAGCGCGCCGGCGGCTTCGTCGTCGTCGCCATCGATCTCGCGCAGCACATGCTCGATCTCGG